>CAYVRL010000146.1:0-6050 GCA_964454065.1 uncultured Planctomycetales bacterium
GGGCGATGGCCCAGGGCAGGCGGCGAACCCGAGGGGCTCGGGCGAGCTCGGGGATCTCGAGCGCGGCCCAAGCGCTTTGCACCCAGGCCACCGCGCGCCGGGTGGCCTCGTCCTCCTCCGCGAGCGGTCGGGGCTCGGGAGCAGCTTGCTCCAGGCGCGACCAGGCGAGGCGCAACGAGGCCAGCGGATCCTCGGCGGCGGTGTGTTCGAAGTCGGGTTCCACGGGTTTCATCGACCGACCTCCGGGGCCAGGGAATCCATTCCCAATCGCGGCGCGAGTTCGCGGCGCAGGCGGCGTCGGGCCAAGGAGAGCAGCGAGCGGACCGTGGCCGGGGTGATGTCCATCGCCGCCGCGGCCTCGGCCCCCGACAGGCCCTCGAGGTCGCGGAGTACGAAGGCTTCCCGCTCGCGGTCCGGAAGCACCCCCAACGCGGCGCCGATCAGTTCGCGCAGTTCGCTTCGTTCGCTGATCTGATCGGGACGAGGCAGCGGGGGGCGCGCGGGCGGGCGTTCGGCCAGGCGTTGATGTGCGGCGGCCCGCCGTCCGGCGCCGCGGCGACGATCCCGACACAGGTTCAGGACCACCGCGTTGCGCCAGGCCCGGAAGGAGCGGGCCGGATCGTAACGGGGCAGGCGGTCGAGCAGACGGAGCATGGCATCCTGGGCGGCGTCGTCGGCTTCGCTGGCATCGGCCAGGAAACCCAGACACAGCCGGTGGACGGCGGGGAACTCCCGACGCCAGAAGCGCTCGATCGCACGCGCCTCTCCCTGGCGCAGGCGCCGGAGGAGAAGGGCATCCGGCGGAGCGCCAGGGGGCGGAGGGTTCACCATTCGTCCTCCCCTACTACGCCGACCACGCGCGGAGCGTGGAAGGCGACCACCGAGCCGAGGGCGATGCGAGCGGGGCGGTGGTTCACGCGAATACGTGAGGAGGATGGAAGGGATTCGTCATGCGCGTTCCGCGTTCCACTCTAGGAAGTGTGGAGCGGGGTGGAAGGCTGGAGAAGCAGGCCACGGCCTCCTAGGCTGGAGAGGGCCGTCCGCGCCTTCTTCCTCCCGTCCATGACGCTCCCGCGCCGTGCCTTCTTCCTGCTGCTGGCCTTCGCGGCCGGGTGGGGCAGTTCCGCGCAGGGCTGGCCCTTCGGCGGCGCGCAACGGGAAAGGGTCGCGACCCTCGAACGCCAGCTCGCCGAGCTGCGGCTCAAGACCGCGCTCCTCAAGGAACGCCGCCGAGTCGCGCGCATCGATGTCGTGGCCCGCGAGGACGACCCGACCGCCCGGGGCGGAGTGCGCACCCGCTTCCGTTTCACCGAAGTGGACGAGAGGGGCCACCCGCTCGCCCCCGGTCAAGAATTCCAGATCGAAGGGGATCTGCTCTACGTGGACGCGCAAGTGATCAAGTTCGACGATTCCTTCGTCGAAGACCACGATTTGCTGCGCGGCTCCACGTTGTTGCTCTTCCGGCGCCTGTTCGGGGAGTTCCAGGCCCCCAGCGAAGGCTTCCCGATCGACGCGGTCGGGGTCCGGCCGCGCGCCTATTCGGCGGAGGACGACGGCGCCTTCGAAGCCGCGCTGTGGAAGGATTTCTGGGACTACGCCAACCAGCCCGAAATCGCTCGCGCGAGCGGCGTGCGAGCCATGCACGGTGAGGCCCCGTACATGAAGCTACGCGCCGACAAACACTACCTGATCGAACTGCGCAGTTCGGAAGGGCTGGTGATTCGTCCGGAATGATCGGCGGCGGCTCCTTCCGGGTGCGCGTCCACTCCGATCGGGAAGCCGCATCCCGGGCCCTGGCCGATCGCGTGGAGGAGGAACTCCGGCATCCCAGCGGGCGGCGCGGGCCGGTCTTCGCGCTGCCCACCGGCCACACTCCGATTCCGCTCTATCGCGAACTCCGGCGCCGTCACCGCGAGCAAGGCCTCTCCTTTCGGGAGGCCTGGTGTTTCAATCTGGACGAGTACTGGCCGATCGCGGCGCAGGATCCGCACAGCTTCCATGCCTTCATGCGCGAACACTTCTGGTCCGCGGTGGATCTACGGGGGGAACGTTGCGTGATCCCGAACGGCGACCTGCCCGCAGGAGCGCTGGCGGAGCATTGCGCATGGATCGAGGAGCGGATCCGCGCGGCGGGGGGAATCGGCCTGGCGGTGCTCGGGCTGGGGCGGAATGGGCACCTGGGTTTCAACGAGCCGGGCAGCGCCCCGGACAGTCGCACCCGGCGGGTGGAGCTGGACGCGGTGACCCGGATCGAGGCCGCGCGGGAATTCGGCGAGGGGGCCACTCCGCCGCGCCACGGTTTGACCTTGGGCCTGGGCACGATCCTAGAGGCCCGCCGGGTGGTCCTGGCCGCCTTCGGGGCCGAAAAGGCCTCGATCGTCCGCCGCCTGCTACGAAGCAGGCCCGACCCGGCGCTGCCCGCGAGTTTCCTGGCCACGCACCCCGCCGCGGAAATCCTTCTCGATTCCGCGGCCACGGGCGAAGGAGGGGAGGGAGCCTAGACTGGGAGGATGGACCCCGTCACCGTGCCGTCCGCGAGCATCCGCGAAGCGTCCCTGGTGCTTCCGTGTGAAGAGATCCAGCCCACGCTCGACTTCTTCGTGGGGCGTCTGGGCTTCCGCCTGGATCGCATCGCGCCCGCGGACCAGCCGCGCCGGGCCTGGCTCTCCGGACATGGACTGCGCCTGGAGTTGCAACGCGGTGGAGGGTCGGCGGCGGCCTCGCCCGGTCTGCTACGCCTCGTCTGCGCGACGGCGGAGGGAAGCGGTGGGACGCCGCCCCCGCTGACCGCCCCCAACGGCACGCGGGTGGAGTTCGTACCGCGGGGGGCGCCGCGGGTCGACGACCTGGAGATTCCGGAAGGCCGCCCCGAGCTGGCCCTGCTCCATCTCGCCGAGGACTCGAGGTGGACCGCTGGTCGCGCCGGAATGCGCTATCGCAACCTGATTCCCGAGCGATGGGGCGGGCGTTACACCGCTTCGCACATCCAGGTCCCTGGTGGCGGGCCGGTGCCCGATTCGGTCCACTGGCACGCGGTCCACTTCCAAATGATCTTCTGCGCGCGGGGTTGGGTGCGGGTGGTCTACGAGGATCAGGGGCCGCCGATCCTCTTGCGGGCGGGAGACTGCGTGTTGCAACCGCCGCGCATCCGCCATCGGGTACTCGAGAGCGGCGAGGATCTGGAGGTCGTGGAGGCGGCCTGCCCGGCCGAGCACGACACCTTCCTGGATCACGACTTGCCCTTGCCCTCGGAGCGCGCCCGCCCGGAGCGGGACTTCGACGGCCAGCGCTTCCATTTCCACGTCGCAGCGCGGAGCCCGTGGGAATCCGCCCCCGAGGCGGGGCTGGAATACCGTGACACCGGCATCGCCGCCGCCACCCGCGGTCTCGCCTCCGCTCGCGTGTTCCGCCCGACCCCCGCCCTGGTCTCCCCCACGACCGCCTGGCCGTGGCGCCACGATGGAGATTTCCTGCTCCTCTACGTCCTCCGCGGCTCCCTCGATCTGGAACTCCCCCACCGCGCCCGCGAGACCCTCCGCCCCGGGTCCTCCCTGACCCTGCCCCCGGCGAGTTCCGCCGTCCTCAGCGCCCCGTCCCGCGACCTCGAACTCCTCGAACTCCGCCTCCCCGCCCCTGAACTCCTCAGTTCGTGGAGGCACCCGCCCCCGAATCCCGCGCGGGGGCGGGCGGGGGGAGGGGCAGGGTGAGGCGGAAGAGGGTGCCGGAGGGGAGGGGGTGGACGGTGGCCTGGGCGCCGTGCAGGTGGAGGATGCGCTCGACGACCTGGAGGCCGATGCCGAGGCTGCCGCGGTGGCGGAGCTGCTGGAGCAAGACGGAGAGGGGAAGGGGATCGGGGCCGGGCAGATCCAGACCCTCGCCGTCGTCGCGGACTTCGATGCTCAATTCGGAGCCCTCGTGGTGGGCGCTGACCCGAATGTGACGGGCCCCGTGCTGGAGGGCGTTGCGGAGCAGGTTCTCGAGGGCGCGGGTCAAGCGGGCGCCGTCGGCCTCCAGCACCGGGAGACCACGGGGCAAGCAGAGTGCCAGCTCCACGCCGCGGGCGCGCGCCAGCTCGCGGAGTTCGCGTACCGCCGAGCGCAGCAACTCCCCCACCGGCACCGGCTCGGTCCGGATGCCCTCCTCCCGATCCAACCGAGCACTCTCCAAAAGGTCCTCGCACAGCTCGTCGAGGCGCTCCACGTCCAGGCGGGCTACCGCGAGGGCTTCCGCCCGTCTCTTGGATTCGTCACCTCCCGCGCGCGGATCGGATCCGCCCCTCCCCTCGGCCCGCTCCAACGCCGCTCTCAAGGCCGCCAACGGGGTGCGCAGATCGTGCGCGACCTGGGCGATCCACTCGCGGCGCCAGCGGTCGCGTTCCTCCAGGGTGTGCAGCAATTCGAAGACCCGCTCCCGCATCCCGTTCAAGGCCGCCCCCAAGGCCGCGATCTCGTCCCGGCCGCGCACTTCGAAAGGACCGGGCAACCGCTCCACCGCCCCCGCATCCTGCTCCACCGGTGCCCGCAACTGGCGGTGCAGGCGGTTCAGCCGCCGCGTACCGAGCAAGGCCACTCCGCCCGCGACCGCCCCCGACAAGAGCAGACCGATGGCCAGCATCTGCGGGTAGAGAACCGCTCCGTAGGTCGCGGGATATTCCTCGTAGACCTCCTCCCAGCTCAGCTCCCCGGCCTCGGCGCGCTCGATGGCCCGCGCCCGCCCGCGCAGGAATTCGGCGTCGTACCACTCGGGATAGAGCAGGTCGTCGTAATGGCGTTCCACCAGATCGACCGCCAGGCTCATGCCGAGGAAGCTCAGCGCGATCCACAACGCGAGCTGGAAACGCAGACTGCGCCACCACGGGATGTGCCCCGGAACCCTCATCGGAGTCTGGCCTCGACGAGTGGAGGTCCGAAACCGGGATTCCCGTAACCGGAAGCGGGAAGGAACGTCTGCTCCGTCAGGCAATCCTCCGGGGTGCCTGCGGGGAGAACCGAAGCGTGCCTCGATCCGATGGGGTGGGAAGTGGGGCGAGGGAGCCCCCGATCCCCCGGGAAGGGGCCCGGAACCTCCACTCGTCGGGGCCAGACTCCGGTCATGGACCGGTGCCTCCGGGGTCGTCGCCCAGGCGGTACCCCACGCCCCACACCGTCTGGAGCCATCGCGGATCCCCGGGGTCGTCCTCGATCTTCTTGCGCAAACGGGTGACGTGTAGATCCACGGTCCGCGGTCCCCCGGCGTAACCCATTCCCCAGATCCGGTCCAGGAGCTGTTCGCGGGTCCACGCGCGCCCGGGGTGTGCCAACAGGAAATGCAGGAGTTCGAACTCCTTGGGGGTCAGCTCCAGCTCGCGCTCGCCCACGCCGGCGCGTCGCGACCCGGGATCGGCCCACAGCGATCCCGCGTGCGCCCGCCCGAGCGGCGCGCTGCGCCCGGAACGCCGCAACAGCGCCCGCACCCGGGCCACCAGCTCCGCGCCGTGATAGGGCTTGGCCAGGTAATCGTCGGCGCCGACCTCCAAGCCGCGCACCCGCTGCTCCGGCTCGCCGCGGGCGGTGAGGATCAGGATGGGCAGATCGCGTCCCGAGAGACGCAGATCGCGACACAGGTCGAGGCCGTCACCATCGGGCAAGCCCAGATCCAGGACCATCAGATCGAAGCCGCCCGCCAGCGCGGCCCGCGCGCGGGCGAGACTGGGCGCCCATTCCACCCGCATCCCCTGCGCGCGCAGGGAGTCGAGGATCTCCATGCGCACGCGGGGGTCGTCTTCGACGAGCAGGATCTTGGCGGAAGGGTCGAGCATGCCGGGGGAGGCGCGCGCGAAGGCCAGCTTAGCGCACCACCCGATCCACTGGATTGCTGGGGATGGCTTTCCCGCCTCCGAGCGCCAGGGCCTGCAACCAGAGGTGCACGCCCGCCGCCCCCGCCGGAATCGGAAGGGACAGACTTGCGGAACCGGCGGCATCGGCGGACGCCGTTCCGGCGAGATGGATCGGCGCGGCGAGATCCACCCAGAGATCCCAACCGGGCAGGAAACTCGGGCCCCGTCCGGCCAC
>CAYVRL010000147.1:0-6049 GCA_964454065.1 uncultured Planctomycetales bacterium
GCTCTTCCAGGGAGATGCGGGTTTCGGTCCTGATCGCGATGCGGAATGCGGAAGCACATCTGGCGGCCAGTCTGCGCAGTGTGCAGCGGCAGCGCTTCACCGACTGGGAATGCGTGGTGGTGGACGACGGCTCGGAGGATCGGAGCCTGGAGATCGCCTCCGCCTTTGCCGAGACCGACCCGCGCTTTCGGGTGGATGCACGCGCTGCCGAGGGAGTGGTCGCGGCCCGCAACGCGGGCTTGGCGCGCTGCCGCGGCGAGTTCACGGCCCTCCTGGATGCGGACGACTTGATGCATCCTCGGCGACTGGATCTTCAGCTCGCGGCGTTGGCCGCGGATCCAGGGCTGGCGGCGGTCGGCAGCCACGTCCGCTTTTTCCCGAGCCGGGGGTTGCGTCCCGGCATGCGGGCCTACCAGGAATGGCTGAATTCCTTTCACACTTCCGCCGCCTTGCACCACGCGCGATACGTCGAACTGCCCCTCGCCCACCCATCTCTCTGTTTTCGCAGTCAGACCCTGCGCCGTTTCCGGTGGCGGCAGCGGGGCTGGCCGGAGGATTGGGATCTCTACTTGCGCATGGATCGCGTGGGGCACCGCTTCGGGGTCGTGGCCAGGCCCTTGCTGGCCTGGCGTCGGCGCCCCGACAGTCTCTCCAGGACTTCGCGGGATTATTCCCTGGAGGCATTCATGCGTTGCCGGGCCGCTTTCCTTGCCGCGGGATTCCTGAACGGCGTGGAGGAGTATGCGTTGTGGGGCTATGGCTCCACGGGGAAGGCGCTCCGCCGGGCATTGCTCGCCCACGGCAAGCGTCCCAGCCTCGTGGTGGAAGTCCATCCCGGCCGTTTGGGCCAGCGCATCCACGGCGCGCCGGTGATCTCCCCGTGGCAGTTCGCCACGCTCATACCTCGTCCGCGCTGCGTGGTCTCGGTGGCGGGAGCCCAGGCCCGCCGCATCGTTCGAGCGGCCCTCGACGAACTGGGGCTCGCCGAGGGCCGGGAACTGGTGTTGGCCGCCTGAACGGCGGCTCGCTTCCGGACTCAGGGTTGGATGGTCTGGAGCAGGGGGTTGGAGAGCACCGAATCCGCGCCCGCGGTTCCACGCATGATGACCGCTTGCGTAGCGATCGGAATCAGGGGCGCGCCGGCCGGGATGGTCGCGGTGAGGCTGGCGTTTCCCGACGCGTCGCTGACGGCGGTGCCGACGATGGTGACCGGGTTCAGGAGATCCAGGCACATGTAGCCGAGGGCCGGGATGCAGGGGCCGGCACCAACGCCGTGCGCGCTGTAAGTGAAAAAGACCGTCTCCCCGGGCCGGCTGCTGGTCACGCTCATCGTGATCGGCATGCCGCGTTGCATGATTCCCTCGGAGAGGGTGCGCTCGGAGAGGAAAGTGTCGTCGAAGTAATTGTTGTCTCCCACGACTAGATTGCTCGCGGTACTGGTGAAGGGAATCCAACGACCGTCCGGGCTGATCCGGGGGTTCCAGGAGTGATGGGCGCCGGGACGACCGAAGGAGTCGCGGCTGAGCTGGATGGTCAGGCCGACGTTCCGGTCGCGGAAGAAGACGTCCTTCAACACATTGGCGGGGCCGGAGCTGAGGTTGGAAGCGCGGGACCAGAAGACCAGGTAGCTCCCGTCCTGGGAGAGATCCGGAGTCCCGGACTCATCGTTACCGACGGTGCCGTTGCTGGAGACGCTGGAAACGGTGGTGACGCTGGTGAGGAGATCACGGGTGTACACGTCCCGATACCAGTTGGTGTCCGCGGGGTCGAGATTGGTGGAATCGGTGACCCAGGCGACCACGTTGCCGTCACCGGAAAGGGCGGGTTCCGATGACCACCCGTTGGCCTCGACCCCTCCCGTACCGACGCTGACCCGCGTGGTGGTGCCGAACACTCGGTCGTGGACGAAGATGTCCTGCGTCCCGTTGGTGTCTCCGCTCACGAGGTTGTCGGAACTGCTCTCGAAAGCCACCTTGCTCCCGTCGGCGGAGATGGCGACCAATCCGCAGAGGAAGTTCCCCTGCGCCCCCGAAGAAGCGAGACTCACCCGGGTCGTCGTGCCTGAGAGCCGATCCCGGACGAAGACGTCCGGCATCCCGTTGGTGTCGGAGGAGACGACATCGTTGGCGAAACTCAGGAAGGCGATCGCGTTGCCGTCCCCGGAGAGAGCGAAGTAGGTGCTGTCGCCATTGGTCTCTCCGCCCGCGGCAGTCAAGCTGACCCTCTGGATCGCGCCCGTTGCGACGCTGGCGAGGAAGACGTCCATGCGCCCGTTGGTGTCCCCGGAGACCAGATCGGTGGAAGAGGAGACGAAACCGATCCAGGCCCCGTCGTCCGAGATCTCGGGGGCGGAGGCACCCTGGTCGCCGGGGCCGCCGCCGATCGCGACGTCCACCAGGGCGACGATCCCGGTCTGACGATCGAGCAGGAAGATGTCCGCAGCGTTGTTCGTGTCTCCGGGAACCAGATTGCTCGCGAAGCTTTCGAAGGCCACGTAGCGCCCATCCGCGGAGATCGAGGAGACCCGGGAGGCGGAGTTCGCCTCCACGCCGCTGGAGGCGATGCTGGTGCGGGTGGTGACCCAGTCCCCCTGAGCCGCAGGTGAGACATTCCCCATGAGGAGGAGTGCGGCGGCGGTAAGGGAGATGGGAGAGGGGAGGAAGGAAGAAAGCATTCGTCCAAGTCTATCCGGGTTCTTCCCGCAACGCTTCGGCTTCTTCCTGGAGTTTGCAACATTCGTCCCATACCCGGATGCGTTCCTCGCCTCGAATCACTTCGTCCAATTTTGGGAAAAAGACCGCGCGTTCACGGCGATCGTGATGATCCAGGACTTCCTTCAACATCCGTTCCTCCTCGATCATGTAGACCCGTTCACGGGGGAGGATCGTGCCCGCGCGCTCGAAGACCAGGAGTCGCTCCTGGCTGCGTCGCAGGAGGCGTTCGAGCTTGCGGTGTTCGTTGTAGAGCAGCTCCGGGGTACAGCCGAGTTGCGCCGGCACCCGTTCGGCGAAGATCGGTAGCAGGACTTCGTCCTCGGCCCGGATATGGGCCTTCAAAGCCAGAGCGGCCCGATCCAGCCGCCTGCGGGCTTCATTCAGGTCGTCCACGACCACCGCATCCTGGTGGAGTTGGAATTCCTCCATGATGATCTCATGGACCCGGTCGAGCTCGCGGAAGGAGGGGGAAGGGGTTTCGTCCATCACCGGGAAGGATAGCCGCCATCACCTATAATCCGCCGCCCTTCGGCTTCCCCAAACCCATGCGTGAAATCACCTGCGATGTCGTGGTCCTCGGCGCCGGTCCCGCCGGCTACGTTTGCGCGATCCGGCTGGCCCAGTACGGGCTGGACGTGGTCTGCGTGGAAGAGGACACCCTCGGCGGAACCTGTCTCAACCGGGGCTGCATTCCCTCCAAGGCCCTGATCGCCGCGGGCCATTTCCGCGAGCAGTGTCGGCACGCCGCGAAAATGGGCTTCACCGTCGCCGAGCCCACTCTCGACCTCGGGAAGCTGGTGGCCTGGAAGGATGGCATCGTCCGCAGGTTGACCGGAGGGATCGGCATGCTCTTCGAGAAGCGCAAGGTCCGTCACCTGGTGGGGCACGGCGAACTCAGCGCTTCGGGAGGGCTCGAGGTGCGTACCGCGGAGGACTCCGTCATGGTCCGCGCTCGCGACGTGGTTCTCGCTCCCGGATCGGTACCCGCTCCGATCCCTGGTTTCGATTTCGGCGGCCCGGTGTGGTCCAGCACCGAAGCCCTCTCCCCGAAGGAACTCCCCGCGCGGTTGCTGGTCATCGGCGGCGGTGTGATCGGGATGGAGTTGGGAATGTTCTATGCTCAGCTCGGCTGCGAGGTGCGGATCGTGGAGTTCATGGATCAGATCCTCCCTGGCATCGATCCCGAGCTGGTCAAGGTGGTCGCAAGGCGTGCCAGGAAGGCGGGGATCTCGATCCACACCGGCGCCGCCGCGAAGGGGTGGCGGGAAGGCGTGGACGGGGTGGAAATCCAGGTGGAGATGAAGGGCAAGGCGACCACGTTCACCGCCGACCGCATCCTGTTGACGGTGGGACGCAAGCCGCGCAGCGCTGAACTGGGCCTGGAGAAGGTGGGTTTGAAGGCCGACCCCCGTGGTTTCGTGGAAACCGACGCGCAGTGCCGGACCTCGGTGCCCCATCTCTACGCGATCGGGGATCTCTGCCCCGGCCCGATGCTGGCCCACAAGGGTTCCGCCGAGGGGTTGGCCGCCGCCGCCGCGATCGCGGGGCGTCCCGGCGCCGCATACGACCCCAAGGTCGTGCCCGCAGTGATCTTCACCGATCCGGAGATCGCCACCGTCGGGATCGGAGAAGCCGAAGCCCGCGAGTCCGGATTGGAGGTGAAGGTCGGTCGCTTCTCCTTCGGCGCCAACGGCCGGGCGATGTCCCTGCAAGCCACCGAGGGGCTGGTCAAGGTCATCGCCGACGCCGCCGACGACACCCTCCTCGGCGTACACATGGTCGGTCCCTCCGTCACCGACCTGATCTCCGAGGCCGCCCTCGCCATCGAGGCCGGTCTGAGCGCCGAGGACCTGGCTCTCACCATCCACCCCCATCCCACTCTTTCCGAAGTGCTGATGGAGGCCGCCGAGGACGTCCACGGTCTGGCGGTCCACAGCGCAAAGTGATCGGGCCGCCCTCCCGAGGGAAGGCGGCCCGAGGAAGGCTCGGATTCCGAGCCGGGGAATCAGCCGATGGTGGTCGCCACCCCGTTCGAGAAGGTCAGGGTGTTCATGTCGAAGGCATGGAACCACATGTTCCGGCCGGTGGTCCCCGGAGGGATCGGGCCACTGGCCGTGGAGTTGCCCACGGCATCCGCGGCCGGCATCGGGACTTCGACCCACGGGGGGCTCAGCAACAGGTTGCCCCACGGAGTGGAGGTCGGGCCGCCACCGAAGACGGAGTAGCCGGCACGGATGGTGTCGCCAGGTCCCGCGCCGCTCACGGTCATGGTGGCGGTACCGCCGGCGACCAGGCCGGTGACGCTCAGGCTCAGGCCGGTCGGGCCCCCACCGTCGAAGCTCCAGTTGTCGTAGGTCCCGTCACCGTAGGTGCCGATCCCGGTCCCGGTGCCGAAGGCCAAGCCGGTGGAGAGGATCCCCGACGATTCGTAGTGGTAGTCCACGATCCCATCGAAGTTCTCGTCGATGTCCACGTTCATCGTGTCGCCGAGATTGGTGACATAGATGTGGATGTGGCCACCGCTCACCGGGGTGATCGCGAAGAATCCCCCGTAGGTTCCGAATCCTCCGCCGTTGAAGCCGACGTAGAAGCCGAGGTAGTCGAACAGACCACCGCTGCCCTGGGCCTGGATCTTGGTCCACAGCATGTCGGAGCCGACGCCGGTCACGGCGGCGACGTAGTTCAGACCCTGGGACGGGCCGGGGTAGAGGTCGTACTCCACATCCGCCATGTCGTAGGAGTCATTGGCCAGGTTGTGCATCATCCATGCGTTGCCTTGGCCGGTAGTGCCTTGGCCCCGCTTGCTGACGATTTCCTGGGTGCCACTCTGCATGGTCCAGTCGCCAGTCATCGGGCCGTCGGCGCGGTCGAAGTCGTCCCAGCCGGAAACCGCGCGCGCGCCGCCGGAGGAGGGGATCGCGGTCGGGGTCAGGCGGCCGCTGGTGTTGAGAGTAGGGTCGAGGCTCTGCTGTGCAGAGGCGAGGCCGGCGAGAAGACCGACCGCAAGAGCTACGTAGCAAGTACGAGACATGGAGGGTTCTCCAGGGGTTGAGGAAGGAGGGAGGATGAGGAAGGGACAGGAAGTGCTTCCTGCCCAAGATCGAGCCTAGCAGAAACTCCGGGGTCTCGGGGGAAAGAAAGGGACGAAAAGGGGATCAATAGGGAATTCGAAGGGGGGGACTATAATTCCCAAGCCCTTGACCCTACTGCCTTTCGCGGTGGCATTCAGTCACGTTTCCCGCCTCTCCGTTCTCGACCTGGGCCACTGCTCCTACTCGGAGGGTGAGCGGCAACAGCTCGCGGCGGTGGAGCGTCGCGTCCGGGGAGGACGAGAG
>CAYVRL010000148.1:0-5986 GCA_964454065.1 uncultured Planctomycetales bacterium
AAGTCACCCTGGAGGACGGCCATCCGATTGCTCCAGGCCTTCCAGAGCGACGGTGGCTATGCCTTGCTCTTCCAGCCCCGGACGGGTTGGATCGATACCAACGGTTTCCGGCTCGGTGGCTACGAGGTCGTCCGCTACTCCAAGCGGACCGGCACCGTCCTGACGCTGGTGGAACGCCACGTGCAGACCCCGGGAGTCCTGCTCGCCCCGGAGGGAGCGTTCGACCCGGTCGGTAACAGCTTCGTGACCGAGTGGAACGCCAACATCGTGGATGCTTCCGGTCAGGCCCTGACCGACTTGCCCGCGTGGCGACTCCACGTGATGCCGATCAGTATCCACGGAGCCGGGGTCACGGAGCTGACCTACTTGCGGCCCTTGCCCGAGTTCTCCGAGTTCGTGCAACTCAACACGCCAGGCGATTCGAGCACCACCGAATGGGTGCGCTACGACAACATCCTGCAAGGGAACTTCCTGCGCGACGATTGGGGCGCGATCCAACGCGCGGTCGGAGCCTACGTGTACGACGAGAACCTGGATCTGCCCAACGTGCCTCCGGGCGGCGGCAGCACCGGCGGGGGAGGCTTCCGTACCCCGTGGCAGGATCCCGGTCCCCAGAGCTTCCAGTTCGTTCGCACGCTGGGGGAACCCCCCTCCGACCGCGGGGACGCGCTGGAACTGATCCGGCAGCGCTTCGACTTCCGCGGCGTCCTCCACACCTACGACCACGCCCACGCCATCGGGACCCAGTTGGTGCCCGTGTTCCAGACCTGGCGAGGCAACGGGCCCTGGAACGGTTACGTCGGGCGCTTGGACCGGGTCGCGGTCCTGGACGACAGTTCCCGCGGGGTGATCACGCCCCAGTGGTTCACGGTGGAGTGGGGCAGTCCCGCGGCCGACCTGAATCGGGTCCGCCCCCAAGTCACTTACGTCGCGTTCACGGTCTCCCCCGCGCAACCCTGGGCGCAGGCTCCCCCCGGCAGTTACGACCTGAACGATCCCTCCTTCGATCCTCGTACCGTGACCCGGCTGGTGAAGTTCCCCAGTGGGGAACGGCCCTACGAACTCGAGAATCTGACCCTGGGGGGGAGTGTGGGCGGCGGTTCCCCGCCCTTTCCCGGGCACATCGACGAGGTCTCGATCCACACCACCACGGGCCTCGGCCCGCCCAATGCGACCCCCGCTCGCGGTGCCTTCGTCCTGGCCGAGGACCTCCCCAGCGACTCCCTGGGGGACATCGTCCTGGATCCCTATCCCCTGGTGGTGGAAACCCACCGCAAGTACTCCCCGGATGCCGGATCCTGGCTGGGCCTGCTCCCCCAGGATGGGGGACTCCTGGACATCGATGGGGAGCGCATCGCCTACGACCAGGTGGATGCCGCCGCCGGGCGCTTGCGCATCGCCCCCAACGGTCGGGGCTTGCACGGCACCCAACCCCGCGGGCACGCGGCGGGAACCACGGTCTGGGTGGTGGATGGTCGGCCGACCACGGTGCTGAGCCATGACGTGGCCGCCGGCGAGCCCCTGCTCTCGGTCAAGGGCCTCGACGGCTTCCCCGCCCGTCCCCTGCTCCTGATCGACCGGGAACTCGTTCAAGCGCCGCTCCGGGGGTTGGGGAACAGCGGTTTCTTGATGCCCACCTTCCGTCCCCACCCCGAGCGCGGTGAGGACGGCGGGGACGGCATCCTGCGAGGCCGTTTCGGCACCACTCCGGCCTCGCACGGACAGGGCACCCTCGTCTACGGCATGCCCACGCGCTGGTTGGATCGCTACGTGCCGCGGAGCGACAGTCCCGCGGGCGCCTGGTACCAGTTCTCCCTGGAGGAGCCGGGCGCCTTCTGGCGGGGGTTGCGTTTCGACGCCGAAGTCCAGGATTCCTCCCAGAAGGTCCGCATACTCGCCCGGGCCGCCGATGCCGACTGGGAGGGAGAACCGGGCACCACTCCCGGTCTGTTGCTCCTGGAAGGGGGGGCCGGATCCGACGGCCTGGTCCCGCTCGGGCTGCGCGCCGATCACCTCGATTTGCGCCTCTCCTTCGACTGGGACGCGGGCGCCTTCGATCCGGTGGACTTCCTCTCCACGGGCTGGCTGCGCGCCCCGCGGGTGCGCGATCTGTTGATCGACTATCTGGCCGAGAGCCGGATCGAGCGGACGGTGGAGGTGCGGGAATGACGCCCGGATCCTCCGTTTCCCGCCGCCGCGGCATGACCTTGATCGAGCTCCTGCTGGCGCTGGCCCTGTTCCTGCTGCTGGGACTCTTCGTCACCCAGGTGATGACCGCGGTCCTCGGGATCTGGCAGGCGGGGGAGCGTCGCGGCCAGGGCGACCTGGCCTTCGAAGCCGCGGTGGATCGTTTCCAGGGGGATCTGGACGCCCTCTACGCCGGTCGCCGGGGATGGTTGATCCTGGACCGCTGGCAGCCCCAGCCGCCTCCCGAGGGCGAGGCTCCCTGGACCCTTCCCCGCCTCCGTTTCCTCGCCCGCGGGGAAGATCTCCCCGGCGACGACCCGACCGGTCGGGGCGGGGTCGAGATCGCCTGGATGCTGGTTCCGGAGGATCCCCTCCATTCCCGATTGAGTCGTCTGGTTCGGATCAGCCAGCCCGAGGATCCCGCGGCCAGCCTCGCTTCCGATCGCGTGGTCGAAGGCCTGGCTCGCAACGGAGCCGGCACCGTGGTCCTGGACGGCGTGGCCTGGATGGATCTGGAGAGTGAGGGTCCCCTCGGGCGCCGGGATCGTCTTTCCATCCCCGCAGACCAGCCCTTCGACTTTCCGGCCCGTTTGCGGTTGCGGGTCGAGCGGATCTCGGTGGCTGCCCGACGCCGTCCCGCCCACCTCGACGACGCCCTCGACCCTTCCGCCCTGTTCCTGGTCCTGCGTGGACAGCCGCCGGCGCGCCCCGTGGAGTACCTGCTGATCGATCGCGAGTGGTTGAAGGTCTCCGGCGACTTCCCGCGCCTGCGGGTCGCCGAGCGCGGTGCCCGGGACAGTCTGGCCGCTGCCCACGATCGCACCGCCGCCGTCCTGCTCCCGGAGGTCTACACCACGACCCTGAGCCTGCCGGGGGGCGGGCGGAGGCTCGATCCATGAAGCGCCGCGGCATGACCCTGATCGAGGTCCTGCTGGCGATGACCATCTTCGTCTTCGGGATCACTTCCCTGCTCGGTCTCTTCCATTTCGGCGGCGACCTCTCCCAGAGGGCTCGCGCCCACGGGGAACTGGCCCCGGCCTTGCGCCCCTTGCTCGCCGACGTGCGCCGCCGGGCCTGGCGGCTCGACGCCTCGGGCCACGCCTCGGGAACCCGCGAGTTCCGGGCCCTGGACGTCCCCGGAGTCCCCGGTTTCCACTACGATCTGACCGTGGAAGATGCTTCCGACCCGGCCTTTCGCCATGCCCGACTGCGCTTTTGGCGGAACGATCCGGAGAAAGCGGTTACGGAACTGGAGTTCCTGCTTACGCCTCGAGTGCCTCTGGACCGCCGCCTGGCCCAGGATGAAGAACGATGATCCTCAGCTCTCTCCTCCTCCTCTCCGCCTCCTTCGCTCTTCCGGCCCAGGAGGGCACTCCCGACGATCGAGTCCTCCGGCTGCGCAACGGTCGGATCCTGGTCTGTGAGGTCCTCCAGCACGATTTCGATGGCCTGGAGGTCCGCGACCTGCACACCGACGGGCGCTACGTGCTGAGCTGGGATGCCCTCGCTCCCGGGGACGCCGAGCGCCTGAAGAGCGGTTTCGGCTACCAGATCGAGCAGGTGGAGGTCCTGGTACCGGCCAGCCGTCTCCTGCTCGTCAACGGTCAGGTGCTGGTGGGCCGGATCCTCCGCCGGGACACCGAGAACATCGAGCTGCGGGTTCGCCGGAGCACCAGCATGATTCCCACGACTCGGCTGGCCGCTCCCCCGGAGGACGTCCGGGTCCCGGCCTCCGAGATCCTCACCCCGGAGCAGTTCTACGCCGAGCGGGCCCCGGAATACGATCTGGAGCAGCCTCTCGACAACCTCCGCTTCGCGGTGGAACTGGAGCAGGTCTTCGCCCTGGACCAGGCCCAGGAGCGGCTGGAGGTAGCGGCGCAGCAAGCCGCCGAGCGCGGCGACCAGGCCCTGATCGCCAAGATCGCGGGAGTGCGGAGTGCGCTCGAAATCACCCTCGCCCATCGCGCCCAGGCCCAGGCCCTGGAGGACATCCGCCAGGCCATGCACCGCGAACGTTTCGCCGCGGCCAAGGAACGGTTGGATGCCTTCGGAGAGGACTATCCCGATTCCCCGCTGAAGGGCGAGTACCAGCAGCTCCTGGACCGCTTCGAGACCCAGAGGCGAACCGCGATGGAGCGCTACCTGGTCCGCAATTGGTTCGACGCGGTGGTCAGCATCCTCAAGAAGAAGGCCTTGGACAAGGACGCCCAGGTGGACCAGTTGATGGAATGGACGACCAACGAAGCTCCGCAACAGGTCCGCGCCCGGATGCTGGCCGGGCTCAAGGGCTACCAGGCGGATCTGGATCCCTCGGAACTGGATTCCCTCTGGGCCGGACGGCTGGAGCGGGGAGCCAAACGTCATCAAGCCAGCTACGGCAACGGCACCTGGATCCTGGGCGAGGACCGCGCCCGCGCCGGCCTGGAGGAGGAACGAGAGCAGGTCGACGACGGGAAGACTCCGGAGCAGCGGGAACTGGAGGAACGCACCAAGCGCTATCTGGAGAATCTGGAGCGCGCGCGCCGGAAGTCCTCCGGTACGGACGAAGACACTCCAGAGGACTGGTGGCGGCAGGCGAGTGCCAACCGGCGCTTCCAGTTCCTGCTCGCTGACTATGCGGAGTTCTCGGGAGACTACGAGGTCACCAACGTCAGTTTCTCGCCCTGCCCGACTTGCGCCGGCCAGGGCTATCTGACCAGCGTCTCGCTCGGTCCGCAGGGGGGACGGGAAGTGAAGACCAAGTGTCCCACTTGTCATGGCGTCCAGGTGCAGCGTTCCGTGACCTTCCGCTGAATGGGCTGCGCCCGTCGGCACTTCGTTCCGGGCTGGCTGGGTTGTGCCCTGCTCGGTGTGGGGGCTTGCGCGAGTCCGAATCCGGGCCCTCCGTCGGGCGGTCGCGTCGAAGCCGACGGCAGCGCGTCGCTCACCCCGGACGAGGCCTGTCTCCCCGCCGCCCGGGTCGGGAAGCGGGAACTCGGGGCCCGGGCCTTCGCCGCCGAAGCCGCCTTCCTGTTCCCGGAGCGGACTCGGGCCCTGGTGCGGGGTCTCCTGCGCGGGGAGTTCGCCCGCCTGGAAGGGCTGCGATTGGGGATCGAAGTCCCCCAGGACGCCCTCCAGGAATCGGTGGCCGAGTCCCTGGCCACGTTTCGCGCCCAGATTCCGCCCGGGGAGCGGGAGGAGGACTGGATTCGCACCCAGTACGGCTGCTCCGCGGCGGCGTTCCGGGCCACCTTGGAGCGCCATCTGGCCGACAACCTCCGGTATCAACTCGTCCTCCGTGCTTGGGAGGAGAGCCAAACCCGGCTTCGGGTCCATCTGCTCCTGACCCGCGACGAGGAGCAGGCCCACTCCTGGGTGGAGGAACTTCGTCAGGGAGCCGATCCCCGGGCGTGGGCCGCCGGCTCCTTGGATCCGGGCCCGCACGGAGACGCCGAGCGCTTGCTCCCCGCGGATTTGCCGGAACCCCTGGGCGGGGCATTGGCGGGCGCCGAAGTGGGCGGGACGGTGGGTCCCCTCCAGCTTCCCGGCGATCGAAGCTGGATCGTTGCGCGGCTCGCCGAGCGCTTGCCCCCTTCCGCCTCGCAACCTCCCGTCGCGGTCCTCCTGGAGGGTCTTTCGGAACGCCCGATCGGACCCCTGGAGGCCCGGGCGTGGTTCCAGGCGATGGAGGCCCGCTATACTGCCCACGAAGGCATTCCGTCCATCCGCATCCCCGCACGCGTCTTTGTCCCTCCCCCCCGGCCCTGAAGCGATCCCGGAAAGCAAGCTGCGGCTCTTGTTCGCGCTGCTCTTCTCCTCT
>CAYVRL010000149.1:0-5949 GCA_964454065.1 uncultured Planctomycetales bacterium
GGTTCTGGTCGAGGTCCGCGCCGAGGGTTTCGTGCCCCTTCGTTACGAGCTGAACCTCCTGCCTCGTCATTCGACCGGCGAGCCGGTGGTCCTCGGGCCCCTGCCCCAGGGAGGGGTGATCCGCGGCTGGGTGAAGTCCTGGCCGGGCATGCCCTTGCCCACCGTGACCGTGGTTCCGCGCAGCAGCCATCTGGCTGCTTATCAAGTCGCGTGGGAGACCTGGCAGCAGGTGCCGGTTCAAGCGGATGGTCGTTTCGTCCTCCGCGACCTGCCGACCACCCGTCTGGTGGACATCCGGATCTCCCACCCCAACGGGGTCTCCAAACCCTTGATGCGCACCGTACGCGCCAATGCCCAGTCGCCCTCGACCGTCAGCTTCGTGATCCTGCGCGGAAACGACCGGATCACCGGTCGAGTCACGGACCCCAGCGGTACTCCCATCGCCGATGCCAAGGTGGTGCTTGAGGCCGCGGATCCCGCCGCGGTGCTGGGCGCGATGTACCCGGGACTTGCGGATTCCCCGGTGGCCGCGGTGCTTCCTTCCCCGGCCGCGTTGCGCCGGGAAGTGCGCACCGGCGCCGACGGTCGCTTCGACTTCGCTTTTGGCGACCACCCCCGCGGCAGCGGTCGACTGTTGCTCTCGGCCGCGAAGGAGGGCTATGCCTCCGCCCGCAGCGAGGTCCGCAACGCGCGCTCCAGCTTCCGACTGGTGTTGCACCCGGTGAGGAAGGACAGTGTCCTCGAAATCGAGGGGCCGCGGGGACACGAGCTGCCGCCGGTGCAGTGGTACCTGGACGGCAAGGCGCTCGCCGGCGCGAAGGGGGACCGTCTGGAGGGCCTGGCCCAGGGTTACTACGAGGTGCTGGTGCGGCGCGGCGCGCGTGAGCTGCTGTCGGAGGATGCCCTGGAAGTGCGGGGCTCGCGCACCCTGTCCCTGCGCTGAAGGGCCGTAGAATCCCGACCATGGCGCTCCGCGTAGCCCTTGGGGAAGATCTTCCGCCGACCGTTTTGCTCGCCGCCGCCCGCGGCGAAGTCCTGGACTTGCGTTTCGGTGCTGCCGCCCGGCAACGGGTGGGCGCGGCGCGCGCGGTGGTCGAGCGGATCGCCGCGGGATCGCGCGCGGTCTATGGCGTGAACACCGGCTTCGGCGCCTTGGCGCGGGAACGGATCGCGTCCCAGGACGTCGGTACCTTGCAACGCAACCTGCTGCTCTCCCATGCGGTCGGTTCCGGTCCCGATCTGCCACCCGCGGAGAAGCGACTGGCCCTCTTCCTACGGATTCATTCGATCTGCCGCGGCTACAGCGGAGTTCGTCCGCAGCTCCTGCGCTGGTTGCTGCGCCTCTATGCCTCGGGGTGGTTGCCGCGCGTGCCGGAGCAGGGCAGTGTCGGGGCTTGCGGAGACCTGGCGCCGCTGGCTCATCTGGCGCTGCCGGTGGTGGGGGAGGGGGAACTGGTTTCCCCGGAAGGACGGCTCCTTCCGGCCCGGCGCGGTCTGGCCAGGATCGGCCTGGAACCCCTGGAACTGGCGGCCAAGGAGGGCCTCGCCTTGATCAACGGGGTGCAGATCAGCGATGCGATCGGCCTCTGCGCTTGGGCGCGCATGCGGGAGTTGTCGGCGGGCGCGGACATCGCCGGGGCGCTGAGCGTGGAAGCACTGATGGGTAGCCACCGGCCCTTCGCCGCCCGCGTGATCGGAGTGCGGCCTCATCCTGGGGCCCGCCGTACCGCCGCCAACCTGCGACGTTTGTTGCGGGGTTCGGAAGTGCGTCGCGCGCACCGCGACTGTGGCCGGGTGCAGGATCCTTACTCCTTCCGCTGCATCCCCCAGGTCCACGGCGCCGCCAAGGAAGGTCTCGCCTATCTGGAACGGGCCCTCCTCCTGGTGGCGGGCAGCGCCACCGACAACCCGCTGATCTTCGCGGGGGACGGGGCGGTGATCTCGGCAGGCAACTTCCACGGCCAACCGATCGCTCTGCCCCTGGATCACGGAGTGAACGTCCTCTGCGCATGGGCGAACATCTCGGAACGGCGGCTCTCCACGCTGCTCCATCCGGCGATGAACAACCATCTGCCCGCTTTCCTGACTCCGGAACCGGGGCTCAACTCGGGTCTGATGATTCCCCAAGTGGCGGCGGCAGCACTCTGCAACGAGAACAAGACCCTGGCCCATCCCGCGAGCTGCGACACCATTCCGACCAGTGCCGACCAGGAGGATCACGTGTCGATGGCCAACTTCGCGGCGCGAAAGTTGCGCCAAGCGGTCCGCAACACGACTCGCGTCTTGGCCATCGAGTTGTACGCGGCCGCTCAGGCCCGGGAGTTCCACCGTGATCTGCGGGCCGGGGCCGGGGTGGAAGCGGTCTGGGAGCGGATCCGCGCGGAGGTACGGCCGCTGGGAGCGGACCGCTATCTGAACCCGGAGCTGGATCGGGTCGAGGAGATGCTTGGAAAGGGAACGATCCGCCACGCCGCCGAAGCAGCGGTCGGGCGGATCGCGGTCTGAGGATCTCGAGGTTCAGCCGACCTCTTCGAGGACGGCGAGAATCTTGCGGCGCAAGTCCTCCCGGCGTTCGAAGATGTCGTGGGTACTGCGACGCGGTTGCGGCTCGATGCCGCCCCAGCGGTGGTTGCAGACCTGGCATTCCCAGCGGGGGGACTCGGCGACGACTTGGCAGCCGCCGAGTACGACGCGCCCCTCGTCCAGCTCGTTCTCGAGCTGGGAATCGAAGGAAGTCACACCGTAGAGGATTTCTGCGACCTGAGTGGACAGGCACTCGGGACACACGTGAGGTTTGGCCAACTTGACCATGGCAGGTTCGATTTGGGATGGAAGGAACGTGAGGGCCGACAGGATGGGTTGGGCAGGGATAGCCGACTCCTCTCGCTCTCCATCTTGGGACGGTCTCGCGGATCTGGCAAGGGACTTTTTCCGCTCCGAAAAGCATCTTCCTGGAAATGCCGTGAACCGCAGACAGAATGGGGAAGCGTGAGGCCCCTCCTTCCTCGCCTGTCCCGCCTCGCGGATCTCCCCGCGGGTCTGTTGCTGCTCGCCTCGGTCCTCGCGAGCACCGCGGCGGGTTGGTGGCTGACCGGGGTCATGGAGCACTTGCGCCTGCAGGAAGCCCTGCTGCTGGGGCTGGCGGTCCTCCTGGCCTGGGCCTCGGGTCGTCCGCGAATGGCCCTCCTGTGGCTGGGCGGGGTGGTCTTGAACCTGATCTTCCTCCTTCCCCTCTACTGGGGTGGTGGACCGGCCCCCAGCCCCGGGCCGCCCCTGCGTCTGGTGGCCTTCAACGTCCACATCACCAACCTCCAACACGATCGGATCCTGGCCTGGTTGGAGGGCGTGGAAGCCGACGCGGTGGTGTTGGAGGAGGTCAGCACTCCCTTTCTCACCCGCGTGGAGCGAGAATCGAAGCGCTGGAAGGTGTCCGCGAGCCGCGGGCGGCGGGACTCGCGGGGGATCGCCTTGTTGCTGCCGGTGGATCCCGCCCCGGGAGTGGAGTTCGAGAACGCCCGCATCATTCATTTGCTGCACTTCGGCGAGAATCCCCCGGTCGTGGAAGCGCACTTGCGCTGGGCGGATCGCGAGGTCGTTCTCTACGGGGTGCATTGCTTCTGGCCGGTGGGACGCGATGCCGCGGCCGAGCAGCGGGCCGAGTTCCAGGCCTTGGCGCGCTTGCTGAAGCAGTCCCAGGACGGCGGCCGTTCGGTGATCGTCCTCGGAGATTTGAATACGACTCCCTGGTCCGTTCCCTTTCGTTCCCTGTTACGGGACGGAGTCGTGAAGGATTCCTCACGCGGATATGGATTGCAGTGCAGTTGGCATGGTGGCCCAGGAGGGCTGGTTGCGCTGCCCATCGACCACGCGCTGGCCAGCCCGGATCTGGTGGCGGTGGGGCGCGGGATCGGTCCGGAACTCGGTTCCGACCACCGGCCCCTGCGGGTCGAGTTCCGCCCCGTCGCCCCTAGTTCTCCTTGATTCCGCACCACATGCCGTCGCCGAGGGGCAGGATCATGGCCCGCAAGCCGACCACGTCCGGGACCAGATCGTTGAAGGCCCGGACTTCCTCGACCCCCGCTTCAGTGGGCCTTTCCGCGAAGAGCTGGCCGAAGGCGAAGGCGTTGTCGGCGAGGATCAGGCCCCCCGTTCGGACGATACGCAGGGCTTCGCGCAGATAGGCGGGGTAATTCGCCTTGTCCGCGTCGAGGAAGGCGGCGTCGGCGCTGGCGTCTGCGAAACCGGGAAGGATTTCCAGGGCGGCGCCACGGTGGATCCGCACTCTGTCGCGGGCGGCGGAACGCGCGACCTGGTCCGCGGCGAACGCGGCCCGTGCCGGATCGATCTCGATGCTGTCCACCCGGCCGTTCTCCTCGGGCAGAGCCATCGCCATCGCGATCGCGGAATAACCGCCCAAGGTCCCCACCTCGATGACGCGGCGGGCACCCGCGGCGCGCAGCAGGATCTGGAGGAAGAAGGCTTGCTCCCAGGCGATCTGGATCGCGGGGAGTCCGGCTTCTCGGGCCTCGATGCGGAGTTGGCGGAGGAACGGATCCTCGACCGGCGCGTGGGCGCGCAGGTAGTCCAGGTGGGCGGGATCCAGCGCGGCTTCTTGACCGGAGAGCATGGAGGATTCTATCCCGTGGCCCAGCGCTAAGCTGCCTCGATGAACGTCCGGCACCTCTTCCTTTCCGGGCTCTTGGCCCTTCCTGCTTGCATGGCCCAGGAACCCGCTTCCCCCGATGGACAACAGGGATTGGACTGGGAGAAGGCGCGCTGGGAATCCTGCACCGCGCCGGAAGCGGCGCGGCGGGGGTCCTCGCTGCGCGGGATCGCCGCCCTCGATCGTCGTCGTTGTTGGATCGCGGGCAGTGAGGGCTACTGGGCCCGGACCGAGGACGGGGGCCGAACCTGGCTCACCAGCGCGATCCCCTCGGCCCGGAAGCTGGATTTCCGCGGCGTGGTGGCCTTCGACGATCGCCACGCCCTCCTGATGGCGAGTGGTCCCGGCTCCGCCTCCAGGATCTACCGCACGATGGACGGGGGCCAATCCTGGAGCGAGTGCTACCGCGGCCACCGCTCCGAGGAGTTCCTGGACGGCCTCGCGTTCTGGGATCCCCAGGACGGGATCGCCTTCGGAGACCCCGTGGACGGCCGCTTCCAGATCCTGACCACTTCCGACGGTGGCGCGCATTGGGAGCGTTTGCCTTCCCAGGTCCTCCCTCCGGCGCTTCCGGGGGAACACGCTTTCGCGGCCGGGAATCGGGCGCTCGTGGTCCACGGGGAGGGACACGCGTGGTTCGGAACCGGCGGCTCCGCGGCCCGTGTCTTCCATACTCCCGATCGTGGACGGAGTTGGGAGGTGCAGCTCACTCCGGTGCGCAACGGCTCCGCCGGTCAAGGGATCTTCGCCCTCGCTTTCGCCGATTACTGGCATGGAGTGGCGGTGGGCGGCGATGATCGAGAGGAAGGGGCGGGCGTGCTGGCCGCGGCCTGGACCGCCGATGGCGGCAAGGACTGGAAGATCGTTCAGGACTCTCCGCCCTCCGGCTTTCGTTCCGCGGTCGTGTTCCTGCCCGGCGGTTCGGGTGGGCGCCGTCTCCTCGCCGCGGGTCCCCAAGGTTGTGATCTCTCGGCGGATGGGGGTCTGCATTGGCAACCTTTCTCCGCCGATGGCTTCCATTGCCTTTCACGAGCCGCGGACGGCACCCTTTGGGCGGCCGGCGCCGAAGGTCGCGTCGCCCGCCTGCTTCCCTGAAGCTCGGAGCGGATCCTCCTGTCTTGGGAGATCTTCGGGGTCGGCCCACGCGGGCGCGGTGGACGCCCCCCAACCCGAATCGGGGGGAAAGGGTTCCGGGCGCGAGGGCGAAGGAGTTCCCCGCCGGAAAAAAAAGATCGATTTTTCTTGACCGATGGCTTTTCCTCGCATAGACCGAAGAGGAAGCCTTC
>CAYVRL010000150.1:0-5949 GCA_964454065.1 uncultured Planctomycetales bacterium
GGAATGATCTTCCGGACCTCGAGACTGCTGGTACTGATCAGAGCCAGGGAGTTCGACTTCTCGCAGACGACCAGAACGTCCTCGTCGTCGGGCTGCCAAGCGATCTCGCTGGGCGAGAGCCCCACTCTGTTGTTGAGAGGATCGACCAGGGAAGTGACCTTCAGGATCTGATGGAAGGTGGGCGAGTTCGGGTCGGTGTCGATGAAGGTGACGGTGTTGGTCCCGCGGTTGGAGACCGCCAACAAATTCATGTCGGGCGACATCGCCAGATCACGCGGGTCGGAAACCGGAATCGTGTCGATCACATTCATCCGGTTGCTGTTCAGCACGACGACCTGGTCACTGGAGGTATCCAGGACGTAGAGGAAGTGCCCGATCTGCTGGCGCATGGTGAAGGTCGGACAACTCCCGGTCTGCGGCGGGGAGGGTCCCCAGAAACCGGCGTAGGTCTGCAAGGTGGTGAGCAGACCGCTGGGACCGGCTCCGCCGATGGTTCCGAAGGCATCCCCGGGGCCGAGCAGATTGGTCGCGGTGGCCGAGAAGGTCGGCTCGTCCGTCATGATCAACGGCGCGTAACAGCTCGGAGAGAGCTGAATACGAGGCGGGTTGGGGTGCGGCGCGTGGCTGATCGAGTTGCCGGGGAAGGGCGCGAGGTTGTTGAAGGGATGGACCTGGAACGCGGAGTTGGCGCACAGGTTCTGGCCGCCCGAGAGGCAGTCGAAGTTGTTGAACACCAGATCCAAGGGCTGGCCGAGCATCATGTCGGCGATGGTTCCGACGACCTGACTGGTCACGAGCTGGGTCCGCAGGCTGGAGTCCTTGGCGAGGGTGAAGACACCCGCCGAGCCCCCGGCCAGCGTGGTGGGGTCCGCCGACAGGGGCGGGAACATCTGACTCGCTTGGGGACTGTTCAAGTTCGGATTGAAGGGGAACTTGGAGATGTCCAGGTTGTCGTAGAAGGGGTCGACGAAGTTGTGGGAAGGATCACCGGTCCCCTGACCGAAACCGTCCAAGTCCAGGACTCGAATCCCACCGGTGTTGCCGCCCCCGTTGGAACCCAGGTAGAGGGCACCGGGAGCAACCGGGGCGTTGACCAGGCCGGGACAATCACCGTTGATCTGGAAGTTGATGCCCGCGGTTTCGCTGGAGTTGGCATCGTTGTTGCCGATCAGGTCCTCGGCCGCGTTGTAGAAATAGGTGATGAAGGCTTGCGCCGCCGAACCCAGAGGGTCGCTCCCCGGGAAGGAGATCACCGGGGTGATGATGAACTGGGTGAAATCGTAGGGGCTGACCGGCATCACCGTGTAGGGAATCACTACCGTCTGCCCGGGGGGTGGGAAACCTGGAGGAACACCGGGCAGGAACTCGACCGTGAACTCGTTGGAGAGGGCGGGCGGCACCGTACTCGGCAAGGGACCGACCGAATAGGGCTGGCAGGACTCGTCGAAGAACCAGCGAATGGTCTGATCGCAACCGACATTGATCGCGAGGTTGATCGGGTCGGTCACGATATTGCCGCTGTTGCCATCCACCAAGGGCCGCGGCGGAGTCGTGTCGGCCCCCACCGTAGAAGTGGCGACCCCGGGATCCTGGAGTTTCCGGTTGTTGATGGCGAGGACGGAATCGTTGATCACGATCCGGATGTCCTTCCCGGTGGGGAAGGTCTCGAAGGTGGAGAGGTCTCCATCGGAATCCACCACGAAGGTGAAGACGTTGTCCCGCACATTCGCCCCGGCGTTACTGAAGCCGCCGTTGACCAGACCGAGATCGGTGCCGGGGTAGCCCACCCCGGGTTGGATCTTGTTCCCGTTCCGCTTCACGGAAACGGGAAGGACGTGATTCTGCCCATCCGCGACCACCCAGGTCTCCAGTTTCGGGGGGTTGCCGAAATAGGTCTTGCCCCCGATGAAACCGCGGCCCGGAATCTGTTCGGAAAGACCGGTCACGGGATCGTAGGCGACGACCTCGATCGCCCCGGTCAACCCGTTGTTGGAAAGCCCGCCGGCGGTGGAGTCGAGGATCGTCTTGATCTTCACCGAACGAGAGAAACGCACCGTCACGAAATGATTGCCCTGTTCGCCCGAGGGGATCTGGGTGTCCACCGGCCAGGAAGCGGGAGGCAGGACCGGGTTCTCCAGGGAGGGGCGGTTGGCGAGAAGTTCGTCCAGGGAGCGGATCTCGACGAGCTGGTCCGGAGAGACCTGCCCGGTGATCGGATCCACGGCGTGGACCACGTGAGGAAGCAGGCGACCGAAACCGTTCGAGACCTCCTCGATGAAGAACGAGGCGGCGCTGGCGTTGGGATCGACGGGGCCTCCCCCTCCTCCTCCGCCGCAGGCGGAGAGACCGAGACTGGCGAGAGCGGCGAGCGGGACGAGGAAGCTGCGGTTCATTCGCTTGGCGTGTTTCGGGCCCCCAGGGGGAGATGGAGGAGAACCCTGAGGGGACAGGGGCAAGTGGCGTGCCGGAGGCGAGGCCCCGGGAATGTCGACGGACGGCACGAGCCGCCCGCACGGTCCGTGCGCAAGCGCACGAAACCGACACGGGGCATTCTAGGACTCCCGCGCCTCCAGGGTACCGAATCCTCCCCCGCGAGTGGAATCCCCCGGCTCGGCGCGGCACAATCCAGACATGGAAGCTCCCTCCGCTTTCGAACCGCGACTGCAAGCCGCCGGGGAGCAACCCTTCGAGCAGAGCCTCCGCCCGCTCCGCTTCCGCGACTTCCTGGGCCAGGAGGCCCTCCTGGAGCCCCTCCAGCTGATGATCCGGGCCGCGACGGAGCGCGGAGACCCTCTGGAACACCTCCTCTTCGCAGGGCTTCCGGGCCTCGGCAAGACCAGCCTGGCACTCGCCCTCGCCGCCGAGCAGCAGGTGCCCCTCAAGGTCACGAGCGGACCCGCCCTGGAACGGGCCCGGGACCTGGTCGGGATCCTGAGTTCCCTGGAGGCCGGGAGTCTGCTCTTCATCGACGAGATCCACCGCTTGCCCAAGATCGTGGAGGAATACCTCTACGGGGCCATGGAGCACTTCCGGATCGAATTCACCCTCGACCAGGGAGTCCACGCCCGGCTCCTCAAGCTGGATCTCCAGCCCTTCACCCTGGTCGGCGCCACCACCCGGGAGGCCCTGCTCTCCTCTCCCTTCCGCTCCCGCTTCGGTCAGGTCTTCCACTTCGAACCCTATACCGAGGACGCCCTGCTGCAGATCCTGGAGCGCTCCGCCGGCCTGCTCCGGCTGCCCGCCGACCGGGACGCCCTCGCCCTCCTGGCCCGCCACGCCCGCGGCACCCCCCGGGTGGCGAACCGCCTCCTCCGCCGCGCCCGGGACGTGGCTCAAGTGGAAGGGAACGGCCGTCTGGACGTCGCCGCGGTCCACCGCACCTTCGGACTCCTGGGCATCGACGACCACGGGCTGGAGCGTACCGACCGTCGGGTGTTGGCGGCCCTCGCCGAAGCCAGGGGACGCCCGCTCGGCCTCAAGAACCTCGCGGTGGCGGTGGACGAGGAGGAGGACACCCTGGCCGAGGTCTACGAGCCCTGGCTGATCCGCCAGGGATACCTGGTGCGCACCCCGCAAGGCCGTCGTCTCCTTCCCGCAGGCTGGCGGCTCCTCGGACTGGACCCTCCACCGGAGTCCGCGTCGTGATCTCCCGCGGCGGCCCTCTGCGGCGCGCTCTCGCCTTCCTGGCGGTCCTCGCCGCCCTCTGGGGAACGAGCCTGCTGCTCAGCCGTCGCGGCGCGATCGAAGCCTCCTCCGCGGCCCTCGGCCCGGTCCCCTCGACGATCCGGGTCCGCCTCGGCCGCGCCTGCGGCCCCGGCCCCGTTCCCCTGACCCTGTCCGGGCGCTGGGAACTCCACGACCCCTCGGGACGACTCCTCCACCAGGGAGAGAACTTCGAGGGGATGCTCCGCATCGATGCCGCGGGATGGACGCTGGGGGCCTGGCGCCTGAACACCGACCGCCTGCTGGTGAGCACCCTCGGCGATGGCGGCCTGCGCGTCGGAAGTCGCAGCTACCACGGTCGCCTGCGCCTGGAACTCCTGCGGGGTGAGGACCGCCTCCCTCGAGGCATCGAGGTCTACGATGAACTGCCCCTGGAGGACTACGTGGTCGGAGTCGTCTCGGGGGAACTCCCGACCCGCGCTCCCGGCATCCGCGCCGCCCTCGCCGCCCAGGCCGTCGCGGCCCGGAGTTGGGCCGTCCAGGCCCTGGCGGCGGGCCGCCCGTGGCTCCGGGACGACGCCCGAGATCAGTTCTTCGAGAGCGTGGAGGCCGAGACTCCGGCTGCCCGGGAAGCGGTGGAGCGAACCGCCGGTCTGGTCCTGTGCTGGCAGGGCCGACTGCTCCCGGCCTACTACGAAGCCGACTGCGGAGGAGCGAGTTCCAATGCCCGGACCCTGGGGTTCACCCGGGAGGACTGGCCACCCTTGCGCGGAGTCGCGGATCCGGACTGCCGCCGCGTCATCGGATGGGCGCGAACGATCCCCCCCGCGACCCTGGACCGTTACGCCACCCGCCACGCACTCGGACGTTTCGTACGGGAACTCCGGGTCCTCGAACGCGATCCGGCGGGCCGGGCCCTGCGGGTGCGCCTCCTCGGCGAGACGGGCAAGACGGTGGTGAGCGGCCCCGATCTGGCCCGCGCCCTCTCCCTGGACTCCACCCTCTGGACCGGTTTCCAGGCCCTGCCCGACGGCGGAATCCTGGTTCACGGCCACGGCCACGGCCACGGCATCGGCCTGTGCCAGGAAGGGGCGATGCGCCGGGCCCGCGCCGGAGCCGACTTCCGTCAGATCCTCGCCGCCTACTACCCCGGCGCCCAGTTGCTCCCCCTGCGAGGGGCCCAATCCCCGCACCCTTGAGTCTGCACTTCGAACTCCGCTCCGGCGGCGCGAGCGGTCCCCGCCGTGGTCTGCTCCACACCCCTCACGGGCCGGTCCACACCCCGGCATTCATGCCGGTGGCCACCCGCGGGACGATGCGCGGAGTGACGCACGACCGACTGCGTCCGATGGGTGCCCAGATGCTCCTCTGCAACGCCTGGCACCTCGCCATGCGCCCCGGGGTGGAGAGCGTCGCGGCCCTCGGTGGAGTCCATGGGATGCTCGCCTGGGAGGGTCCGGTACTGACCGATTCGGGGGGCTTCCAGGTCTTCTCGCTGGACTCCCTGTGTCGCCTCCATCCCGACGGGGTGCTGGTCCGGGACCCGATCCATGGCCAGGAGGTGGACTGGACCCCCGCCCGGGCCTTCCAGGCCCAGGTGGCTCTGGGTCCGGACGTCGCCATGGTCCTGGATCACTGCCCCTCGGAGCCCACCCGGAAGGACGAGGTCGCCCCCGCGGTCGCGACCACCCTGCGCTGGGCGGCCATCCAGCGGGACCTGCATGAAGCCCGCGGCGGCGCGGCCAGTGGCCAGGCGCTGTTCGGAATCGTGCAGGGCGGGGTCTTCCCCGAACTCCGTGAGGCCTGCGCCCGCGGCCTCGTGGCGATGGACTTCGACGGCTATGCGGTGGGAGGAGTCAGCGTCGGGGAGGCCCACGAGGCGATGATGCGTGGAATCGAAGCCAGCACTCCCCACCTCCCTCCGGAGCGGATCCGCTACCTCATGGGCGTGGGCACCCCGCTGGACCTGGTGGAAGCGGTGGCTCGCGGCATCGACCTCTTCGACTGCGTCTTCCCGACCCGGACCGGACGCTTCGCGACCGCCCTCACTCACGAGGGCCGTCTGCACCTCCTGAACGCCCGTTTTCGCGAGGACCGCTCTCCGATCGAACCCGGCTGCGACTGCGACGCCTGCCGCGGCGGAGTGCCGCGCGGAGCGCTGCGCGCCGGATTCCAGGCGCGGGAGCTGAATCCGCCCATTCTGGTCGCGATCCACAATCTCCACTTCATCCTGCGCTTGATGGACCGGATCCGCACGGCTCTGGACCAGGGCGGGATCGAGACCCT
>CAYVRL010000151.1:0-5938 GCA_964454065.1 uncultured Planctomycetales bacterium
GATGGAGCGCATGGAATGCGTGCTCGAGGACGCCTACGTCCTGATCTACGAGAAGAAGATCTCCAGCGTCCGCGACATGCTCCCGGTCCTCGAACAGGTGGCCAAGAGCGGCAAACCGCTGTTGATCGTCGCCGAGGACGTGGAGGGCGAAGCCCTCGCCACCCTGGTGGTCAACAAGCTGCGCGGGATCTTCAAGTGCTGCGCGGTCAAGGCTCCCGGCTTTGGCGACCGCCGCAAGGCCATGCTCCAGGACATCGCCATCCTGACCGGCGGCACCGCGCTGATGGAAGACATGGGCTACTCGCTGGAGAAGGCCGAACTCTCCCACTTGGGTCGCGCCAAGCGGGTGGTGGTCACCAAGGATGAGACCACCATCGTCGAGGGCGCGGGCAAGAAGGCCGACATCAAGGCTCGCATGGGCCAGATCAAGGCCGAGATCGAGCGTGCCACCTCCGACTACGACAAGGAAAAGCTGACCGAACGGCTCGCCAAGCTCGCCGGTGGCGTCGCGGTGGTCAACGTCGGCGCGGTCACCGAAGCCGAGATGAAGGAGAAGAAGGCCCGCGTCGAGGACGCTCTGCACGCGGTCCGCGCCGCGGCCGAGGAAGGCATCCTTCCCGGCGGTGGCACTTCCTTGGTTCGTGCTCAGACGATCGTCCGCAAGCTGGACCTCGAGGGCGACGCCCGGATGGGCGCCGACATCGTCTACCGGGCCTTGGAGGCCCCGATCCGTCAGATCGCGGCCAACGCGGGCCTGGATGGTTCGATCGTGGTCGACCGGGTACGCGGCCAGAAGACCTTCGCTCACGGCTACAACGCGGCAACGGACCAGTACACCGACCTGCTGAAGGACGGCGTGATCGACCCCACCAAGGTGGTCCGTTCCGCCCTCCAGAACGCCGCTTCGGTCTCCTCGCTGTTGCTCACCACCGAAGCCCTGGTCACCGAGATCAAGGAAGAGACCCCCGCGATGCCCGCCGGTGGCGGCGGAATGGGCGGCATGGGCGGCATGGGCGGCGGAATGGGCTTCTGATCCCGACTCCTGGCCCCTATCATCGGCGGCACCTCCTCGCGGCGGTGCCGCCGTTCTTTTGTTCCTCTCTCTTTCCCCGCCCCATGACTCTCACCCTCCACCACGGCCAGCGCCACCGGGTCTACCTCCTCACTCGTGAGGGAGGGACCTCCAGTGTCCACTCCTCCACCTTCCTGGTCGCCCATGGACCCCATCTCGCCATGATCGACCCCGGCGGGCAACGGGGTTTCTCGCGCACCTTCCAGAAGGCCATTTCCCTGAGTCAAGATTTCGAATTCTCCAAACTGGAATACCTGATCGCCAGCCACCAGGATCCAGACGCGATCGCCGGAATCGAGAAGTGGTTGGCGATGAGTCCGGAAGCTCGCCTGGTCCTGCCCGAACTCTGGTTCCGATTCATCCCCCATCTCTTTCAGAAGGAGCGCGACGAACGTCTGCTGGCCGTCCCCGCCGGAGGTGCCATTCTCTCCCTGGGAACGGGAGAACTCCATCTGATACCAGCCCCCTTCCTCCATTCCCCCGGCAACATCCACCTGTGGGATCCCCAGGCGAAGATCCTCTTCTCGGCCGATGTCGGCGCCGTCTTCGATCACTCCCCGTTCGAGGACCAGCTCCCCTTCGCGGAACGCCTCCCGGCCCTGGAGGCTTTCCATCGCCCCTTGATGGGCTCCCGTCGTGCTTGTCGGCTGTGGGTACGCATGGTCCGGGAACTCCGCCCCGAAATCCTCGCCCCGCACCACGGCCCACCCTTCCGCGGCCCGGACGTGGCCCGCTTCCTCGACTGGTTCGAGGAACTGGAATGCGGGACCGATCTGCTCGACGAGGATTCCTATCGCTTGCCGACTCGCCCCCTCTTGCGATAGGACCTGGCCGCGCGGCTCGCTCGCGGTTTGCGGGCGATCAGGAGGTGGTTGAAGCCCCGGAGGAAGAAGTTGGTCTCCTCGGCGGCCTTGTGGTAGTTCCCCTTCTTCAGATCCTTGTTCCCGCGCGCCACCGCGATGTGGTCCACCAGATCGAAGCACTGCGCGAGGAGATGCGCGAAACGGGCCCCGATCGGCACGAAGCTGCGGCGACTCCAGATGTCGCAAGCATAGACCGCCAGATGTCGGCCGGGCTTCAGGACCCGCCAAGCCTCGCGAAAGACCTTGTCCATGGCCTGGAAGTAGGCTTCCTCGTGGGCATCCAATTCGCCGATGCAGTTCGCCTTCCCGGAATACTTCAAGTTCTTTCCATAGGGGGGATCCAGGAACACGAAGTCCACCACCGCGTCGCGCAGCGGCAGGTCGCGGGCGTCCTCCTCCAGGATGTCCTCGCGTAGGCTCTGCAGGTCGAAGCCCAAGGCCTCGCGTTCCAGATCCACGGCGACGTCCAGGGTGGTGCCACTCCCCGCCATCGGATCCACCACCAACTCCCCGGGCTCGGTGTAGCGGCGCAGCAAATTCCAGATCACCCAGCTCGGAGTGGCTCCCCGGTAGGCGGAAGAACCCTGCTCCCGCTTCCCGTAGTGCTGGGAGGGGTAGGACCACAGGGTGGTGGTCTGCAAGCGCAACTTCGGGGAAGGCATGGGAGCGAAAAAAGCGGCCGCGCCCGAAAGGGGCACGGCCGTTGGATTGGTGCCGGGAACAGGGGTCGAACCTGCACGGGGTTACTCACCCCACTAGGCCCTCAACCTAGCGCGTCTGCCAATTCCGCCATCCCGGCGAGGTCAGGGGAGGGAGATTCTAGCGGCGCCCCAGCGACCGTCAATCCAGCACCAATTCCCCCGCGATCAAGACCCGAGCCTTCCGCCGTCCCAGGTCCACCGCGGCCACCAGCCAGTCGAAGAGCTGCGCGGGCAACAGATCCAAACGGAAGGCTTCGGCCAAGGCGGGCTGCCGCTCCTTCCAGCGGGAATCCGAACGCTTCAGGAGGGCGTCGTCCACCGCCTGCTGGAGCTGGGCTTGCTGGGCCGGGTCGAGCTGCGCCACGCCGGGGAAGAGGAAATCACGCTGTTTGCGCTCCTCCTCCGGTCGCCATTCCTGGAACAAGGGATCCATCTCCTCCCGGAAGGAGGCCCGCGCCGCTTCCAGGGCCAACTCGTCCGTCCACGGCTTCGACTCGGAGGGGTCGAAGTAGAGGAAGAGTTTGGCGCCGCTCCCCAGCCGCCCGAGTGCGTGTTCGAAGCCCGACCGTTGGGAGAGTTTCTGCTTGGCCGCTTCCGGATCGTGGTCGTCGAGGAAGGTGGTGCGCAACACCTGCTCGGCGAACTTGTAGGAGTTGCTCAAGAGCACCAGACGGCGGGCCGGGACCTCCATGAAGAGGATCTCCCCGGTTCCGGGGATGGCCAGGGAAGTGAAGGACTTGGCCTTGGTGCCGCCGAGGACCGGCACCTCCTCCCACTGGGACTTCTGATCGCGGTCCAGGAAGCGAAAGGCGTTGCCGATGAAGAAATCCTCCAGCTCCTGGTAGGCCCCCTGGTCGCGGAGCTTCGACATGACGACGAAGACCGGTACCGGGGCGTCGTCGTGCTGGGTATCGCGGACCGGGTCGGGGGGGTAGTCGTTGCGCCGTAGCGCGAAGTACAGGCCCGGCCCGAAAGCCTTGCCGAAACGAGAGAGCAGGTCGGGCATCCCTTGGTACTTGCCGGTGCCGATCACGTTCTCGTCCACGATCCGACGCAGATCCTCGTCCACCGCGGCGTAGGCCTCGCTCAGATCGCGACTCACGTCTCCGGAAAGGGCCCCATAGAGGAAACAGTCCCGAGGGACCATCCCGGCGAAATCGCGCAGATCGTTGACACTGATCGCGTGGCTCTCCCCCCAGGCCCGTTGCGAGGGTTTGGCGGTGCTCATGTCCACGTCGGCCGAGAAACGCCCCTCGAAGCGCTCCCCGGGCAGCCAGTAGCCGGCCAGCCGTTGGAGCAGGTCGGTGGAGAAGAAGGACTGGATCAGCTTCTCCCAGTAACTGCCGGGGCCGGGCCGGGGCCAGCTCCCGAAGAGGCTCCGCAAGGGCGACCTGCGCAGGAAGATCTCCAGCGGCTGGTCCCCGGGCGCGAGATAGGCCTCCACGTTGTCGTGGAAGACGGAGGCCTGGGCCAGCGATCCCTCGCCACTCCGCAGTTCCAGATCCCGCGCGAAGTCCAGCCACTCCTTGCGACTGGCGAGCAGGAGTACGTCGCGGACCCGCGCCAGGAAGGCATCCTGGAAACCGAAGGGACCGAACTGAGGAAGGCGATAGCGGCCGCCGCCAATGTCCTCCACACCCAAGGAATCCGGAAGCTTGTCGCGAACGAAGCCCAGATCCAACAGGGAGACCCCGGCCTTGACCTTGAAGGAAACCCGCAGGAGAAGCACCCCATCGAAGTTGGCGTCCAAGGAGGGGGTGCCGCGACCCGCCAGGGCCACTTCTCGCAGGAGGTCGTCGGCGAGGTCCATCCCCGGGGGCAGGTTGTCGGCCAGATCGGCGATCGACTGCACCGCCTTCGAGACCCCGAGTTCCTCGTCCCAGGCCTGCAATCGTCCGGCATCGCTCAAGCGTTCGTGGACGTGGGTGCGCTCGAACTCCTCCCAGGCCACCGGCACCGGGAAGTGTCCGAAACGCCGCCCGGCTCCCTTCCAACGCAGGAAGTAGTCCACCTCCCGCGGGACCACTGCGGCGGTATCCGGCAAGGGGTCCTCGAAGGGATTGAAGAGGAAAGTGACGAAGAGGAGGTAGAGGATCACCAACACCCCGAAGAGGATGGTGATCAACCACAGGAATCGGCGGCTGGCGAGGAATTCGCGCAGGCGCTCGGGGAAGCTGAGTCCGGCAACCATGGAAGGGATATCTTGCGACGCCCCGACCCTAAAATCCCGTCCCTCCCACCAGGAATTCTCCGTGGACCCCATCCTCACCTCGCCCCTCGCCCCGCGCGCAGCCCACTTGCAGCCCTCCGCGACCCTCGCCATGGTGGCGCGGGTGCGGGCGCTCCAGGCCTCAGGCATCGAGATCCTCGATCTGACCGCGGGCGAACCGGACTTCCGCCCTCCGTCCGCCGCCGAGGAGGCCGGGATCCGTGCGATCCGCGAGGGGAAGGGGCGGTACACCCCTGCGGCCGGGATCCCCGAGCTGCGCGCCGCGGCCGCCCAGGAGGCCTCCGTGATCACCGGGCTGGAGTACCGACCCGAGGAGCTGGTGGTCACCACCGGCGGCAAACTCGGTATCAATCAGGCACTTCTGGCCCTGATCGGCCCCGGCGAGCGGGTCCTGGTCCCCACCCCCTGCTGGACCAGTTATCCAGAGATGATTCGGATCTCGGAAGGCATCCCGGTGCCCGTTCCTTGCGGGGACGACCACCTGCCACGCTTGGAGGCCCTGGAAACCGCGCGCGCCGACGGCGGAGCCCGGATGCTCCTTCTGAACACCCCCTGCAACCCCACCGGAGCGGTCTACCCCTCCGAACTGCTCGCGGAGATCGGAGCCTGGCTGGTGGAGCACCACATCCTGCTCCTGAGCGACGAGATCTACGCTTCCCTGACCTACGAGGGGGTTCGCCACCATTCCCCGATCGCCGCGGCCCCGGGCTTGCGCGAACAGGGGGTGTGGATCGGAGGCATGAGCAAGGCCTATGCGATGACCGGCTGGCGGATGGGATTCCTGGCCGCGCCCGAACCGATCGCCGCCGCGGTGGCCGCCGTCCAGAGCCAACTCGCCTCCAGCCCCAACGCGATCTCACAGTACGCATCCCTGGCGGCCCTACGGGAGGGCGCGGGATACCGCGAGCGGATGCGCGAGGCCTTCGCCCGCCGCGCTCGCTTGGTCACGGAGAAGCTGCAAGCCATTCCCGGATTGCGCTGCCCCACCCCGCGCGGCGCCTTCTACGCCTTCCCCGACGCCAGCGCCTATCTCGACGGGCGCCGGGATCCGGAGAGCGGTCGCCCCCTCCGT
>CAYVRL010000152.1:0-5931 GCA_964454065.1 uncultured Planctomycetales bacterium
GATAGCCCTGGGTGCGAACGACGATCCTCTCCAGGGCCGAATCCTCGATCGCCACCCCTTCGTCCTCCAGCGGCTCGCGGATCGCGCGGCGGGCGGCCTCCGGCGCCAGCGGGCCGACCTCCGAGAACTCGAAGAGCCGCTCGGCGTAGGAGCGGGCGCGACCCATCTTCCCCGGAAGCTGGGGCAGACCGGCCCCGACCAGCACCACCGGGAGCTGCCGCTGCGCGCCACGGTGCAGGGCGGTGATCAGCGCCGCCAACTGGTCCTCCTCCACGTACTGCAACTCGTCGATGAACAGCCCCAGCGCGGTGCCCTCGGCCCGAGCGGCCCCCCCCACCAGTTCCAACAGGGTTTGCAGGTCCTGCTCCAGGTCCCCGTTGTCGGCCAGCCCCGGCTCCGGCTCGAAATCCAGCCCCACCTCGATGTCCGCGTACTTCATCTTCAGCGCTCGCGCGAAACCGGCCAGCCCACGCAGCGCCCGGGTGGCCAGCTCCTTGGCCTTGGCCCCGCGCGAGAGCCGAATCAACGCCAGCCGGAGCTGCGGGGCCAGGATGGCCGGTAGGGAACGGCCCTCGGGGGCCTCGATCCGGATCGTCTGGACCCCCGTCTCCTCGGCCCGATCCCGCATGCGATCCAGCAGCACCGTCTTGCCCACTCCGCGTAACCCCACCAGCAGCACGCTCTTGGCGTGACGGCCCCGGCGGATCCGGGCCAGCGCGACGCGGTTCTCCTCCAGCAGCTCGTCGCGCCCGGCGAGCACCGGCGGCGGGGTGCCGGCACCCGGCGAGAAGGGGTTGGCGATCCGATCCATGCCCCCACTCTATAGGGAGCTTAGTCGGTTTACAAGAACTTCATAAACCTGCTAAGCTCCCTCGAAACGGGCTCAGGGCACGTCCACGCCGCGCTCGCGGCGGCACTGCTCCGCCAGCTCGTAGCCGGCGTCCACGTGCCGGGCGACGCCCAGCCCCGGATCGTTGGTGAGCACCGCGCGGATCCGTTCGTCCATTTCCGCGGTGCCGTCGCAGACCATCACCTGGCCGGAGTGCTGGGAGTAGCCGATTCCCACCCCGCCCCCGTTGTGCATGCTGACCCAGGAGGCCCCTCCGGCCACCGCCAGCATCCCGTTGAGCAGCGGCCAGTCCGCGACCGCGTCGGAGCCGTCCTTCATGGCCTCCGTCTCCCGGTTGGGACTCGCCACCGAACCGCAGTCCAGGTGGTCGCGGCCGAGCACGATCGGCGCCCGCACCCGCCCCTCGCGGACCAGACGGTTGAACTCCAGCCCCGCCACGTGGCGCTCTCCGTACCCCAACCAGCAGATCCGCGCCGGCAAGCCCTGGTAGGCGACCCGCTCCCCGGCCATCCGGATCCAGCGGCACAGACTCTCCTTGTGCGGGAAGAGATCCAGGATCACCTGATCGGTGGCGGCGATGTCGGCCGGGTCGCCGGACAGCGCCGCCCAGCGGAAGGGCCCCATCCCCTCGCAGAACAGCGGCCGGATGTAGGCCGGCACGAAGCCGGGGAAGTCGAAGGCGTTCTCGACCCCGGCGCGCTCCTTGGCGAAGGCGCGCAGGTTGTTGCCGTAGTCGAAGGTCTCGGCCCCGCGCTCCTGGAGCTGGAGCATCAGGCGCACGTGACGGCCCATGGTCTCGACGCTGCGGGCCTCGTAGGCGGCCGGGTCACTTTCGCGTAACCGCAGGGCCTGCTCGAGCGTCAGCCCATCCGGCACGTAACCATTCAAGGGGTCATGAGCACTGGTTTGATCGGTCAACACGTCCGGGGTGATCCCCCGCTCCACCAGCTCCGCCAGGAGTTCGGTGGCGTTGCAACACACCCCGATGCTGACCGCCTCCCCCGCATCCTTGGCCGCCAGCGCCCGCTCGATCCCGCCCGCGAGGTCCGGCGCAAGCTCGTCCAGGTAACGGGTCTGCAAGCGCTTCTCGATGCGATCGGGATCCACTTCCGCGATCAGGGCCACGCCCTCGTTCATGGTCACCGCGAGCGGTTGCGCACCGCCCATCCCCCCGAGGCCCGCGGTCACGGTCAGCGTGCCCTTCAAGCTTCCGCCGAACCGCTTCTCCGCCGCGGCCGCCAGGGTCTCGTAGGTGCCCTGGAGAATCCCCTGGGTGCCGATGTAGATCCACGAACCCGCGGTCATCTGCCCGTACATCATCAGTCCCTTCCGTTCGAGTTCGCGGAAGTGCTCCCAGTTGGACCAGCGGCCCACCAGATTGGAGTTGGCGATCAGGACCCGCGGGGCCCAGCGGTGGGTGCGAAAGACTCCGACCGCCTTGCCGGACTGCACCAGCATCGTTTCGTCGGGCTCCAGGCGCTGCAAGGTCTCGACGATCTTCGCCGCGCACTCCCAGTTCCGGGCGGCCTGCCCGGTGCCCCCATAGACGACCAGTTTGGTGGGGTTCTCGCCCACCTCGGGGTCGAGGTTGTTCAGGAACATGCGCAGGGCGCCCTCGGCGTGCCAGTCCTTGCAATGCAGCTCGGTGCCGCGCGGCGCTCGCTGAGGGCCGGGGGTAATGCTCAAATGGGGTCGGGTATCGGTCGCGGCCATGAGGCCGATTCTACCCCTGCTCCAAACCGGGAATCGGCAGCGGCGGCAGCGTCCAGGGCGCGGGGTTGCGGGACTTTCCGCCACGGGCCCGGAAACGCGATTCGGCGTAACGCTTCTTGCTCCCGACCATGCCCCGATACGCGGCGATCCGGTCGCCCTCCCCCTCCGGCACCCCGTCGATGTCCAACCCGAATTGCTGCACCATCAACGTGCAGATCCAGGCGCCGTCGCGATCGACGACGGGCAGGAACAGATCGCGCGAGGCCGCCCAATGGAGGTCCCCGCCGCGCGAGCAGGTGTCGGTGACCAGGTGCCCCGCGCCATCGAAATGGATGTAGACGTCCAGATCGCAGTCGTAGGTGCCGAAGGGGAAGTCCAGATCCCAGTTGAAGAACACCTGGTAATAGGTGTAGGGGTGTCCCGCCGGGTCCCGGCCGCGCACCAGGCTGCCGGGTACCGCGTGGATGTCCGTGTACTCGTTGCCAGCGTGCTTCCGGTACTGGTCCAAGTCGCAATCGGTGGCGGCGACCGCTTCCGCGTCGGCGAAGTAGAGGACCGCGAGCTGGTGCACCCAGCCGTTGCCGCCCCGCTGTCGCCAGAAGGGCGCGCGGCCCGGAGTCTCCCGGTCCAGTTCCCAGCGCTCTCCCATCAGGATGCCGTCCTCGGGATCGTCGTCGTCGTCCGGGTCCCAATCCTTGCGGTAGAGCCGCCGGTCGAGGATCAACTCCCCCAGCCAGGCTCCGGTTCGCTCGTCCAGACCGGGTAGTCGCTCGCGCAGCTCCCCGAGCCGCCGCGCGAAGGCCTCGCGATCCCGATGGTAGGGCCGCAGCTCCTTCACCAGGTCCCCGAAGCGCCACACTTCTCCAGTTCGCGCGAAGTTCCGGGCGAGCCGTTCCTCCATCGCGCGCGGCAAGTAGGTGACCGGATGGCGACCGGCGTTCCGTTCCGCGGCACTCGGCTCGGGCAGACACAGGGCCGGGTCGAAGCGCCGGGCCACGAAATCCCGCCACGGGAGCTGGCGGCCGATCGGCGCTTCGGTCTGGGGGAGGAACAAGGGGAGGGTCAGGAGCCAGAACATGCGCAGGGAACAGTCTAGGGCGCGTAGAGTGAGGAACGATGAACCATTCCGCGCCGGAACTCCCCCTCCACGAGGAAATCCTCCTCCTGGCCCTTCGAGACGAGGAGGGGACCGTGATGTCGGGAGCCAGTCCCTCCTTGGCGCTGGGCGGGGCCATGCTCGCCGAACTCCTGTTGCAGGGACGGTTGCGGCTGGACGAAAGCGGGAAACGGCCGATGGTGGAGGTCGAGGAGGCCCGCCCCACCGGGGACGAACTCCTCGACGAATGCTTGGAGAAGGTGGCCACGGCCTCGCGCAGAGCCCATCCCCAGACCTGGGTGTCCCGTTTCAGCGCCCTCCGAAGCCTGAAGCACCGGGTCGCGGCTTCCCTTTGCCGAAAGGGGATCCTCCTGACGGAAGAGGACCGCGTCCTCCTGCTCTTCCGCCGTCAGCGCTACCCGGAACGGAATCCGGCACCGGAGCGCCGGATCCTGGAGCGCCTGCGGCGGGCCGTTCTCTCCGACGATGCGGACCTGGACGCCCGAACCGTGATCCTGGTCGCACTCTGCGACGCCACCGGCCTGCTGAAGGCCAGCTTCGATCGGAAGGAGCTGAAAGCCTCGAAACCGCGGATCGAGCGGATCGTGGCCGGAGAGCTGGTCGGAACCGCCACCCGGGAGGCGGTCCAGGCCGTCCAGGCGGCGGTCTTCGTCGTTTGCGTGATGCCGGCGATTCTCTCCGCCACCGGGGCCCACTAGGTCGCGGTCGCGGGGAAGGCCTTCCGCGTGCGCAGACAGATCCGGACCAGCAGGAGCATCAGCGGCACTTCGATCAACACTCCGACCACCGTGGCCAGCGCGGCCCCGCTCTGCAGCCCGAAGAGCATCGTCGCGGTGGCGATCGCGACTTCGAAGTGGTTGCTGGCTCCGATCATCGCGGCGGGGGCGGCGTCCTCGTAGCGCAACCGCAAGAGCCGCGCCAGACCGTAGCCCAGGGCGAAGATCAGCAGGGTTTGCAGGGCCAGCGGAATCGCGATCCACAGGATGGTCAACGGCCTGGCGAGGATCACTTCCCCCTTGAAACTGAAGAGCAGGACCAGGGTGGCGAGCAGCGCGGTGACCGTGACCGGGGTCAGCCAATGCAGGAATCGTTCGCGGAACCAAGGTTCGCCCTTGGCGCGGACGATCCAGCGCCGGGTCAGGAAACCCGCGACCAACGGCAAGGCCACGTAGACCGCGATCGAGAGCAGGAGCGCTTGCCACGGCACCGGGAGCCTCCCCACTCCGAGCAGGAAACCGCCCAGCACCCCATAGAGCAACAACATGGTCAGTGAGTTGATGGCCACCATCACCAAGGTCAAACCATCGTTGCCCTTGGCGAGGTAACCCCAGACCAGCACCATCGCGGTACAAGGAGCGATTCCGAGGAGGATGCACCCCGCGAGGTAGCTGCGCCACAACGGAACCTGGAGCATCGCGTGGCCCTCGTGCAACACCACCCGGCCGGCCCCGTAGGCGGCGCCCACCGGCAACTCCAGGCCGAAGGGGAGTTTCACCAGATCGGTGGCCTCCGCGCCGATCAGGCCGTGGAAGAGGGTGCCGAGGAAGAAGCTCGCGATCGCGAACATGGTGAAGGGTTTCACGCACCAGTTCACGAACAGGGTCAGCCACACGGGTTTGCCGCTGCGCCCGGCCTTCAGGACCTCGGCGAAGTCGATCTTCACCATGATCGGGAACATCATGAAGAAGAGACAGATCGCGATCGGGATCGAGACCACCGGGGCACCGCCGACGTTCAGGGTCATCGCGTCGAGGCTCCCGGCCAGACCGGGCGCGAAGTGACCCAGAGCGATCCCGCCGGCCATGCACAGGAAGACCCAGAGACTGAGGTAGCGTTCGAAGGGACTCATTTCCGAAGTAGGGTTTCCAGTTCCTCGGGCAGGGCCGCGACCCAGACGCGGATCGCGTCGCGGACTTCGCGGTAGGGAACGAGGGCGTCCTCCTCGCTTCCGCCGGCGGCCAGGATCTCGCGGGCGTGGGCGGGCGGATCGGGAAAACCGTGATGGAAGACCGGGGCGCGCCCCGGAAAGCGCGGGCAGCTCTCACGGGCGGCGCCACAGACGGTGAAGATCGCATCGAAGGGCTGCTCCAGGAACTCGGCGAGGGCCTTGGAATGGCATCCCGAGAGGTCCACCCCCGCCTCGGCCATCACCCGCACCGTGCGCGGATCCATGCCCTGGGGCGCGGTCCCCGCGGAGGAGGCTTCGAGTACCCCCGGATGCAGGACGTGGGCCCAAGCCTCGGCCATCTGG
>CAYVRL010000153.1:0-5926 GCA_964454065.1 uncultured Planctomycetales bacterium
GGTGGTGGAGAGAGGGCAAAGCGCTCTGGAACGGGGCTATCCCCGCCTCTTGCGCGGCGCCCTCCACGCCCCGGTCCTGGTCCTCCTGGTGGTCATCGTGCTCGCCGGCTCCACCTGGTACGCCTCCCGCGGTCTGGGCCGGGAACTGCTGCCCGAAGTCCTGCAGGGCGAGATGACCGCGGAACTCTACTTCCCCTCCGGCACGCCGCTGACCGAAACCGACCGGATGGCGAGCGCGCTGGAGGAACGCCTCGCGGCCCTCGACGGGGTGGTGGAATCCGCTTGCCTCTCGGGCGCGGATCGGCAGTCGGTCAGCACCGACGAGGACGGCCCTCACGTCGCGCACATCACCCTGCGCACCGCTCCCGGACGGGAGAGCCGCGCGGTCGAGCGCCGGGTCGAGGAAGGGGTGCGCGGGATCCTGGCCCGGGAACCGGCACTGACCCGTTTCGAGATCCGCCGTCCCACCCTGTTGGCCCTGGATCCACCCTTGCGCATCGAGATCCTCGGCGAGGATCTCGTGGACCTCGCCGACTCCGCGCGGCGGGTCCAGAAGCAGCTCGAAGGGGTTCCCGGGATCCTCGACCTGCGTTCCTCGATCCGGCGCGGTAACCCCGAGATCCGCGTGGTCCTCGATCGGGAACGGCTGGCGGAACGGGGTTTGGATCTCGGCACCGTCGCGCGACGACTGCGGCTCGCGGTGGAGGGCGAGGTCTCCTCCACCTTCCCCGACCGCGGGGAACGGATCGACATCCGGGTGCGGGGCGATCGGGAGCAGATCCGCCACGTCGAATCCCTGCGGGATCTGCCGGTGAACCCGGACGCGGAACACCCGTTGCCGCTCGCCGCGGTCGCGGAGCTGAGCACCAGTTACGGCCCCAGCGAGATCCGCCACATCGGCAGCCGTCGGGCCGCGGTGCTCTCCGCCTCGCTGGCGGGTGGCGCCTTCAACCTCGGCGGCCTCTCCGATCGCATCTCGGGGCGGCTCGCGAACCTGCGTCTCCCCCCCGGGATCACGGTGCAACTGGGGGGCCAGAAGGCCCAGATGGACGCCGCGTTGCGCTCCCTGGAATTCGCGCTGGCGCTCGCGGTCTTCCTGGTCTACGCGGTGATGGCGGCGCAGTTCGAGTCCCTGCTCCAGCCCTTCCTGATCCTCTTCTCGGTTCCGCTGGCCGGGATCGGAGCCGTCTGGGCCCTGCGTCTGACCGGTTATCCGCTCTCGGTCGTGGCCCTGCTCGGCGGGGTGGTCCTCGCCGGAATCGTGGTGAACAACGCCATCGTCCTGGTGGATCGCATCAATCGCGACCGCGCCGCGGGCATGGGCCTGGACGAGGCCATCCTCGAAGCCAGCCGCACCCGCTTGCGCCCGATCCTGATGACCACCGTCACCACGGTGCTGGGGATGATCCCGCTCACGGGTTGGCTGGCCTTCCTCGGCATCGGCGCCGCCCAGGGCACCGAACTACGCGCCCCGATGGCGGTGGTGGTGATCGCGGGCCTGAGCGCTTCCACCCTCCTGACCCTGGTGGTGATCCCGGTCCTCTACCGGCTCTTGGGTCTGCTTCGGGGCGCGGACGCCGCTCCACTCGCTCCTTCCGGGATCCCCTCCACCCATGAGAGCGGACTCTGAGGAGCGGCTGAATCGTTTCTTCCGGGGCTTGACGCATCGCCCCGTGGCGGTCCTGATGCTGGTCCTGGCCCTGGCCGGGACCAGCGTGATCGCAGCCCTGCGCATCCCCATCGAGATGCTTCCGCAGGGCTTCGCGATGTCGGCGATCTCGGTCAACGCGGCCTGGCCGGGAGCCAATCCCGCGGAGATCGAAGAGCGGGTGGTCCGCCCCCTGGAAGAAGAGCTGCGCACGGTCCGTGGGGTCTTGCACGTGGATTCCACCGCTGCCGAGGGGGTGGGTTTCGTGAATCTCTCCTTCTCCGGCAGTCACGACATGGATCAGGCCTACGCCGAGGTGGCGGACCGTCTGGAACGCGCTCGTCCGCGCCTGCCGCGGGAAGTGGATCGCGTGGTGGCACGGCGCTTCACCTCCGCCGATCAACCGATCCTCTGGTGCGGGATCCTCTATTCGGAAGAACTCGAGGACGAAGTCCAAGGGATCGTGGAGGATGGTCTGGTTCCCCGGCTGGAAGCCGTGGAGGGAGTGGCTCGCGTGCGCGTGGAGGGCCTCCGCCCCCGCTCGGTCCGGATCCTGCTCGACGAGGACCGCGTGCGCGCCAACCGGGTGGACGTGGGGGAATTGTTGCGCCGCTTGCAGGGAGACAACCTCTCCGAGCCCGTGGGCGATCTCGACGATGCCGGTCAGCGTTGGATCGTGCGCGTGGATGGGCGCTTCGCGAACTTCCAGCAGATCGAGGACTTCCCGGTGCGCCGGGGACTGCGAATCCGCGACATCGGCCGCGTGGTGGCCGTCAACAGCGCCCCCCAGTACCTGTTCCGGGTCGATGGACGCTACGCGATGGGAATGGCGATCTCCAAGGAGACCGCCGCCAATACCTTCGCCACCTGCAAGCGGGTGAAGGAACTCCTCGAACGGGGACTGCGCTCCGATCCCCTCCTCGGGCAACTCGACTACCAGGTCTTCTGGTCCGAAGGCGACACGGTCGAATCCTCGTTGCGCGATCTGATCGACAACGCCTCGATCGGAGGCTTGATCGCCTGCGCCGTGTTGTTCCTCTTCCTGCGCCGGGTTCGCTACACGCTCCTGGTCGCCCTCTCGATTCCCTTCTCGGTACTCGCGACCCTGGCCTGGCTCTATTTCAGCGGCGACAGTTTCAATCTCTTTTCGATGATGGGCATCACGATCTCGGTCGGGATGCTGGTGGACAACTCGGTGGTGATCGTCGAGAGCATCTTCCAGCGCCGTGAGCGCGGAGACTCCCTGGAAGAGGCCTGCGTGCGCGGTCCCGCCGAGATGATGCTCGCGGTGGTCACCGCGACCTTGACCACGATCGTGGTCTTCCTGCCCCTGATCTTCATGACCGAAGACCGCAACGCGCGCGTCTTCACCACCTCGATCGGCATTCCGCTCTGCGTGGCCCTGGCGGCGGCCCTGGTACTCGCCATCCTGATCGTTCCGGTGGCCGCGCGGGGGCTGGCACGCCGCGAGAGGCTGCGCCCCCCGCGCCCCCCGCGACGTCCTTCCCCGTTGCTCTCCCTCCTCCTCCACCCGCTCCGCACCGGCATCCCGGCCACGGTCGCCTGGGCCTTGCGTCACCGTTTCCAGGCCTCGCTGCTGGCCCTCCTCTTCCTGGCCTCCGGACAGTACGCCCGCAGCGGCAACTCCCTGGTCGGGGATCTCGGCGGTGGCGGACAGATGCGGATCGGCATCCGCTTCGCCGCCAACACCACCTTGGAGGACGCGGACCGGGCGATCCGCCCTCTCGAGGAAGCCCTCCTCTCTCCCCCACTGCACGACCGGCTCCTCGGAGCCACGATCGGAATTGGTTATGGACGCCGGGACGGGGACCTGAATCTGTGGTTCGACCGACCGATCCACCCGGACCAGGAGAAGGAACTCCGCAAGCTCCTGGATCGCGTCCTGCCCCGCAATCCGGTCTACGAACTGGAACTGGGCGACGAATTCCAGGAGGGCGATCGCCAGGATCGCAAGTGGCTGCGCGCGGTGATCAGCGGCCCGGACTCCGCCAAGGTCGAGGAACTGGCCGCCGAACTCCGCACGCGCGCCCAGGCCGACCCGCGCTGGGAGGAAGTCGCCAAGCCGGAGGATACCACGCGCGAGGTCGTGGTCACCCTGGACCGCCAGCGCATGGAACGGGTCGGAGCCACCAGCCGCATGGTGCTCGGGATCATCGAATGGGGATTGCGGGGCTTGATGGTGTCCCGCTACCAGACTCCGCGCGGGGACATCCCGATCATCATGGAGTTCGACCAACCGGAAGACCCCGACCGCGGCCGACTCGAGGAACTCGGGGTGGCGAGGACCGCGAACGGCACCGAACTCTCGCTCGCCTCCCTGGCCAGTTTCCAGAACCGCCGCGGTCCCGGCCTGATCCAGCGCCGCGACGGTCGGACCACCGCCACCGTGGGCCTCAAACCCGTCGATCCGGACCTGAAAGCCGCCTCGCGGGCCCTCCACGAGCTGACCCGCGGCATCGAGGTGCCCGAGGGCTATCGCTGGGACGAACGAGGTGGTCTGGCCGATTTCCAGGCCGACCTCGGCGAACTCCGCTCCGCCTTCGTTCTCGCGGTGGCCCTGGTCTTCCTGCTCATGGGCCTGCTCTTCGAATCCTTGCTCCTCCCCTTTTCGGTGCTGATCACGATCGCCTTCGCGGTGGTGGGCGCCAACTGGTCCTTCAAGCTCTCCGGTACCCCGATCGACATCGTCGGGATGATCGGGATGATCGTGCTCGCGGGAGTGGTCGTGAACAACGGGATCGTGCTGGTGGATCGGATCATCCGACTGGAGCGCCGCGGCGTGGAGCGCGACCGAGCGGTGATCCAGGGGGTGCGGGATCGCCTGCGACCGGTCCTGATGACCGCCCTCACGACCATCGCCGGGCTGCTCCCGATCGCCCTCGCCGAACCCGACGGAAGCGGAATCAGTTTCCAGGGCCTCGCGGTCGGCGTTTCCGGAGGACTGGCCTTCACCACCTTCTTCACTCTCTGGGTCGTGCCGCTGCTCTATACCCTCTTCCAGGATCTGGGCCACCAGCTGGACTGGATCCCGGCTCGGCTCCTGGGTCGGCGGGGTCTTGCGGGAGAATCCGGAATCGGGGAGAATCCCAGGCTCCACCTTCCCGGGGTGCCCCCTCGTTCCTGAAATGCCCGTTTCTCCGGAAGCTCCTCCCTCCGCACCGCCCGCCCGCGTCGCGGTCGCGGTCGCGGAGTTCAACGCCGACGTGACCGAGGCCCTTCTGGAGGGTTGCGTCGCGGAACTGGAAGCACACGGGGTCGACGCCGCGGCTCGCCGAGTGGTCCGGGTCCCGGGCGCTTTCGAGCTTCCGCTGGCTTGCGCGCGGCTGGCCGGAAGCGGCGACTACGATGCGGTGATCGCCCTCGGAGCCGTGATTCGGGGCGACACACCCCACTTCGACTACGTGTCGGCGGAGTGTTGCCGCGGTCTGATGGACGCGATGCTCGCCAGCGGGATCCCGGTCATCCTCGGAGTCCTGACCTGCGACGACCTGGAGCAAGCCTTGCACCGCGCCGCACGCGACCTCGGAACGGGAACAGCGGAAGCGACCGCCCCGGCGCGCCGGGACAAGCGCACCCCCCGCACCAACAAGGGCGCCGAAGCGGCCCGCGCCGCCCTGCGCATGGCCGCCCTCCTCGAGGACCTACCATGACTCCGCCGCTCCGCCGCCGCACGCGCGCCCGGGAGCTGGCCCTGCAGTTCCTCTACACCCTGGAGTTGCGCGGAATGGTCGCCATGGAGGACCTGGACCCCTTCGTGGAGCACCATACCCACCGCGACCCGGATCGCAAGGGCAGACCCGAGATCGCCGCCTACACGCTGGAGCTCGTCCACGGTGTCCAGGACAAGCTGCCGGAACTCAATCTCTGGATCGAACGGATCGCCGCCAACTGGCGCCTGGAGAGGATGGCCCACGTGGACCGCAACATCCTGCGCCTGGCCATGTACGAACTCCTCTATCGTCCCGACGTTCCGTTCAAGGTCGTGATCAACGAAGCCATCGACATCGCGAAGCGGTACTCCACCGCCCAGTCCGGGGCCTTCGTGAACGGGATCCTCGACCGCGCCCAGGCCCTGATCGCCGAGCAGCGGGAACTCGGCGCGACCGATTTCGTGCCTCCCTCGCCGCGAGCGGCGGCCCCCGCGCGGCGCAGCGCCCCGAGTTTCGACCCGCTCCGCGAGGCCCCCGTCCCGGTTCCCCGGCCCAGCCATCCGCATCCCAGACCGGGCCGCCGTCCCCCCCCGGCTCCCCCCCCCTC
>CAYVRL010000154.1:0-5902 GCA_964454065.1 uncultured Planctomycetales bacterium
TTTACGTCAATGCCCGGACGCTCTTCGTAGGCACCCCGGAGGGCATCGTGTGGGGAGAGGATCTGCCGGGAGCGAGCTGGCAACTCATCCCCGCGCCGCTGATGGTGGACGACCAGGCTCCGGAGTTGGAGTGGCTCTCCCCCAACGACCCGTTGAATCCCCAACCTTCCCGCGCCTGGGAGTGGGAGCGTCTGGATCAGCGCGGACTCAAGGCCGAGGTCGGGGTGAAGCTGCCGGTGTTGAACGGCGCCACCGCGATCGCCCGCTACGATCAGCAGGTCTGCGAATGGGAAGCGGTGGGGCGCCTCTTCACCCTCCACACTTACGAAGGGCCGCAGATGGGACGGACGCAGATCGAACTACTCGACTTCGCCAGCGGACAGGTCCTGGCCAGTACCCAGGTCGATCTCGCCGCCGCCCAAGCCGCGGTCCGCAGCATCCAGCTCGCCCTGCCGAGCGCGCAGGCGGTGCGGATGCGCATCACCGCGCTGCTGGGCCCGGGGCAGATCTTCGGACTCGACGCCTTGCGGGTCGATCCTTGAGGCGTCGGGTCTCGGCCACCGCGGCGACGAGGGGACTCAGTGGATGGCGACCGTCGCGCGGTTGCTGAAGGCCGCCGCGGATCCGCCGTAGTCGTACACCGCCTGCAGGTACACCTTGCGTCCGGCGAGCGCGGGATCGTTGGGGACGGTGGCGCTCACCCGGCTCTGGCCGTTGGCGTCGGTCTGGCCGCTCAGCAGCACCTTGGGCCCGCCGCTCAGGAGGTATTCGCCGGCCACGCCGGAGATCACCTGACCGGGACCGGGCAGGAAGGACCAGAGCACCGACCACGACACCGAGGGCGGGCCGTCGAGGAAGAAGTCGATGCTCGTCCCCAGCAGCGGCTCGCCCCAGACTCCGAAGGAGGGAAGATCCCGAACCGTGCGCAGGGAGAGATCGTCCAAGCAAGCCTCGGTGATGTCGTTGTTGGGTTGATCCATGGCGCGGAGGCGCAGACGCATCGCATCCGTCAGGGTCAGGTAGTCCTGAAGGGCGAAGCGCACGGTCTGCCAGGAATTGGCGTTGGGGATCTCCTCCAGGGTGGTCCAGGTGGCGCCGTCGTCGTTGGAGATCTGCACCAGCAAGCGATCGTCCTGGGCGCTGCCGGGCAGATTCGCGAACCAGCGCGCGTACTCGAGTTCCAGATTGTCCAGACCATCGGCGGAGAAGCGGGGAGAAGTCAGCCAGGTGGTCCCGTCCACGTCGTTGGCGCCGACGCTGCTTCCGGCCGCGGCGCCGGTCACCCAGCAATGGGTACCGCTCCCGGCGGGATCGTCGTTGCCGGGTTGCGCGGTCGTACCGCCGGTGGTGGTCCGTTCCGGCACCGCGCGTTCCCAGGACCAGTTGGTGGCGTTGCTCACGGTCCATCCGAAATCCGAGACCTCCATGTCGTCGAGGGCGAGCAGACGAGCGCGCCCCAGCGTGACGGTGAAGGGGACCACGCTCACCGAACCTCCGTAGTCCAGGGTGAGTTCCAGGGACAAGGGCACCCCCGAGGGGAGGCCGGGGGCGAAGCTCACGTCCACCGGCAGGGTGGCCCCATTGCTCTGGGCGGGCACCGACAAGTTCTGGAAGGCAGCGCCGAACTGGATTCCGGGGTTGGGGGAAGTCACTTCCGAGCGCCCGCTGACCGCGCCCGCGCCGGCGTTGTCGAGGTCCACGCTCAGGGACCAGGTCTCGCCGGCCTCGATGTCGGCGTCGCCGTCACCGCTGACCTCGCTCCACCGTGGGCCGAGGACCTCGGCCCAGCCGCCGCTCCACATCGCGACCCGCTGGAAGGCGGGCAGGGCGGCCTGGAAGAGCGCGGGAATGCGCGACGGGGCGGGCCAGAAACCGTCGGAGGCGCTGCCGATCTCGGCGGTGAAGGCCCAGGTTCCGAGGTTGCCGTAGTGGTCGTCGTCGCTGACCCCGTTGGCGGTGTAGAGCACTTCCCAATCGGTGCCGTAGCTCCAGCCGTTCTCCGCGGTCATACGCGCGGCGTAGGCGCGAAAGGCCGCGTCGTCGGGGGTATAGACGGTGTCGTAGCCCCACGGGTAGAGCCACAAATTGGAATAGGTGTGCGCGGAGACCGACATCACCGGGGGTTCCTGGTTCAGGAGGTCGCGCATCGCCGCGGTCTCCGGTTCGGAGAAGGGCGCGGTGCCACGATAGACGTCGCTGTTGGGATTGCCGCTGGAGCCACTCCACTGCGGCCCCCATTCCCAACCGTAGTTGCGGTTGAGATCCACTCCGTAACTGCCGCCGCCGTTGTTGCGCCGGTTCTTGCGCCACATTCCGCCGCCGTTGGGGTTGGTCTGGCGGTTGTACTCGTAGCCGTCCGGATTCACGCAAGGAGTGAAGAGGATGTTGCGGCTTTCGAGCAGGCGCGTGGCCACCGGGTCGCTGCCGTAGTGGGTGCAGAGCCAGTCCTCGAACTCCAGTTCCGCTTCCGCGCCCATGGGCTCGCGCGCGTGGTGGAGCGAGTCGAAGCTGACGTTGGCCTTGGCCGGATCGTTGACCGTGGGGGTGGTGGAGAGTCGCTGGGTCCAGATCCCGCGCCCTTGCACGCTGGTTCCGCTCTGGAAGCGCGGCGAGACCAGGGCCGGGTAGGTGTTGGCGAGGCGGTCCATCTCCTGGAGGATCTCGGCGTAGGTGCGGAAGCCGCCCATCGAACCCACTCCGGCGCGGGGTTGGGGGTCCAGGGCGGCGCGGTTGGCGTACCAGGCCGAGAGATCGGGGATGAGGACTTCCAGTCGGAAGCCGGCTGCGCGCAGGCGGGCCCGTTCCGCGGGGTCGGCGTAGATCACGACCCGGCCATCCGCGCTCGGGGGACGGTGGTCGTCGAAGTCGCTGGCCTGGGAGCGCAGACGGGCCAGTTCCGCGGGGTCGTGGATCCGGACCTCGACCAGGGCCTTGGGGGCCGGGCCGGCGGGGTCGGGGGAGGATTGGGCGAACGCCGGGAGCGGGGGCGCGCAGAGCAGGAGGAGGGGTAGGAAGGCGAACATGATGGGTGCGGCGGGGGGGCGGAACCTCAGTCTGGGACGGAAGCGGGTCTTTCCTTGATCCACAGATCTCGCTGCGGGAAGGGGATCTCGATTCCCGCGTCGGCGAAGGAGCGGTAGACCGCGCTGTTGAGGGCGTCGATCGCGCGGCCGCGCAGCGCCGGATCGGAGATCCAGCAGAGCAACTCGAAATCGAGACTGGAATCGCCGAAGGCGCGGAAGCGGACCCGGGCTTCGGGACGGGCGCTGATCATCTCGACCTGCCCGGCGGCGGCCATCAAGGCGGCGCGGACCTGGTCCAGGTCGCTCCCGTAGGCGACCCCGACCTTGATCCGCACCCGATAGCGCGTCCGCGGGCCACCGCTCTCGTTGGTGATCTTGGCCTGCCCCATCACCGCGTTGGGGATGGTGATCTCGACGTCGTCCTGGGTCACGAGGCGCGTGGAGCGCAAGCCGATGTGCGCGACTCGACCGCGCTCGCCGCTGTCCAGGATCACGAAGTCGCCGAGCCGATAGGGCGCGTCCGCGATGATGAAGACTCCGGCGAAGAGGTTGGCCAGCGAATCCTGAGCGGCGAAACCGACCGCGAGACCGGCGATCCCCGCCGAGGCCAGCCAACCGCTGGCGTCCAGATCCCAGACCGTGATCAGGGCGTAGGCGCAGAAGGCGAAGACCAGCACCCGGCCCAGGTTGTCGAAGAGCGGCAAGGTCCGTTCCTCGACGAAGCGGGCGCGTTCGGGGTTGCGGCTCCAGCCGTCGAGCAGGAGGTGCAGGAAGCGGAAGGCGAAGACCGTCCACACCAGGATGCCGGTGGTGGCCAGAATGCGCTTCACCCAGAGCAGTTGGACGTCCTCGAGTCCCAGCTCCCGGCCCGCGACCCACAGGCCGGCGAGGAGCACGGTCTTCAAGATCGGTCCGCGGAAGAGTTCGACCAGGCGATCGTCGAAGTCGCTCTCGCTGCGCTTGGCGAGGCGCTTGAGGACGCGCACCACTCCCCAGTCCAGCGCGCGGGCGCAGAGCAGGGCCAGCAGCAGGGCGAGGGCGGCGCGGGCCCGAGGGGAGGCGACCTGCGTGCGGACCGTTTCCAGGAGGGAATCCATCGAGGGGGGATTCTACGCTGGGCGATCGAGACCATGCCGAGCGCGCCCCACCGCCTGCGAGAGAGCTTCTGGAGCCTGGACCCCAGCCTGATCTTCCTGAATCACGGTTCCTTCGGGGCCTGCCCGCGCGCCGTGCTGGCGGAGCAGAGCCGACTTCGCGCCGAGCTGGAACGCGAACCCGTCCTCTTCCTCGGCCGCGAGCTGGAGGGGCGAATGGACCGGGCCCGCGCCGTGCTGGCCGCCTTCGTGGGCGCCGAGGCGCGGGATCTGGTCTTCGTCGCGAATGCCACCGCCGGGGTGAACGCGGTGTTGCGCTCGCTGCCGCTTTCTTCCCGGGACGAACTCCTGGTTTCCGACCACGAATACAACGCCTGCCGCAATGTGATCGATTTCGTGGCGGCGCGGGCCGGGGCGGTGGTCCGCGTCGCCCGGATTCCCTTTCCGATCGGCGGCCCCGAGGAATGGCTGGAGTCCTTCCTCGCGGCGGCGGGACCGCGCACTCGTCTGGCCCTCTTCGATCATGTCAGCAGCCAGACCGCGCTGGTGGCGCCGGCGGCGCGGGCCTGCGCGGAGCTGCGCGCCCGCGGCATCTTGAGTCTGGTGGACGGCGCTCACGGGCCCGGGATGCTGCCGCTGGAACTCCGCGGCCTGGGAGCGGACTTCTACACCGGAAACTGCCACAAGTGGTTGTGCGGGCCGAAGAGCGCCGCCCTGTTGTGGGCGCGGCCGGAGCACCAGGACTGGTTGCGGCCCACCTGCGTGAGCCACGGCGCGAATTCGCCGCGCCGCGACCGCTCCCGATTCTTGCTGGAGTTCGGCTGGACCGGAACCGCGGATCCGACTCCGGCCCTGTGCGTGCCGCGCGCCATCGAGGAACTCGGCGCCTTGCTTCCGGGCGGCTGGCCGGAGCTGATGCGTCGCAACCACGAACTGGCGCTGCGGGGACGGGAGATCCTCTGCGCGGCCCTGGGGATTCCGCCTCCGGCCCCGGCGGAGATGATCGGGAGCATGGCATCGATCCCCCTGCCGCCGGGCGCCCCGCCACCGCCGCTGGACGCGCCCTGGCACGACCCGCTTCAGGAAAGCCTCTTCCGCGAGGACCGCATCGAGGTGCCGATCATGCCCTGGCCCGCGCCACCCCAACGCCTGCTGCGCATCTCCGCTCAGCTCTACAACGCGCCCGAGGACTACGAGGCCCTGGCCACCGCCCTCCGCGCCCGCCTGCCCCGCTGATCGCCCCCCCGATCGGTTCCACCCTCGGCCCATGCCATCGAGAACGAGAGATCGTTCCATGGAGAGGTCAACCCCGGACCCTTTGGATCAGGGAGAGGAAGGACGCGGGATGAAGCATTCCGCCGCTCCGCCGCCCAATCCCCCGTGCTTGATGGCCCCGCACCAGCTGGTTAGCCTCCCCTTCGTATGGCACAGCTCGATTTCGCCATGAGATCCTCTCCCTCCGCGGAAACGCCTTACGCCTCCCCCATTCCCGAGCTCCATCCCATCCGGTGCTGTGCTCCCCAGGTCTGCATTGCCTCTCACCGTCCTACCCAGACCTGTCCAATCGTTGCTGGCGCGGACGCTTCGCGCCGCGCCAGCGACCTGCGGATGGAACGGACGGGCAGACCCGCGAGCAAGCTCGCGGCCCCGCCCGCCGCTCATCCGCGGGCCGTTAGACCCTCTACGATCTCACTTGCTCGCATGCACGTATTGGATTAGGAAACAGAAGGAATGCAATTCATCACCAATGGCCCAGGTATTCCCGATGGGCTCTTGCAGGCGCAC
>CAYVRL010000155.1:0-5902 GCA_964454065.1 uncultured Planctomycetales bacterium
GGTGACCCCACGGATCAGGAAGCTGTCCCCGCCCAGGTCTCCGGCCGCGGTGACTCGCTTCAACCCCAGCTGCGGGGCCTGCTTGAAGCGCCGCGCTTCTTCGTCGTCCAGGCCTCGGAGCAACTCGCTCAACTCGGCCGAGGCCGGAGCATGGTCCAGCTCGAAGATCACGTTCCGCTCACATCGGGTGATCGTGAAGGTCTGGCCGATGGGGCGACAACCCTGGGAGAGAATCGGTTCGAGAGCGACACCTCGATCCACCACGAAACCGACCACTCCTTCCCGATGGATCTCTTCGTCCATGAACAAGCGGTTCTCGCCTGGGCGCAGGCCCCCGCTCGCCACTCCTCCAACCAGGTGGGGCGTCCGCTTGCCACGGCGCAAGCTGTCCAGGAAGGGGTCGAGAGGGAAACTGAACGGATCCGCGAAGAGGACGGCACTTCCCTCGGAACCGACGTCCGGCCAACCCCGGACGACTCCGCCGCTGTCCAGGGCCTCGAAACCCAGATGGAAGGCCTGCACGCGGGATCCCGGCATGCGGGCGGCCCAGAGCGCGAAGCCGGGCCCCTTCTCGACCTCCCGGCCGCCACCGATCACCCCGGAGGCGGTGGTGCCGACGAAGACATCCGGTCGTACCCGCTGGCGAAGCCGATCCCGGACTCGTTCCGCCGCGGCGGCGTGGTGTGGAGTCATGAAGACCACCAGCAGATCGGGGGTACCTCCGATCTCCTGGAGGACCGGAACGAGCGCTTCTTCCAGGGCCCGTTCCGTTTCCGGGGCCGTGGACAGGGAAGCGGCGGCGGCGAGCTGTCCGGGAATGCTCATCGGGGGAAGGCGCCGGGCAGGCCGCCATCCACCGGCAGCCATGCGCCCGTGGTGCAAGTCGCTCGAGCGGCGAGGAAAAGGACCGCGCGGCCCACATCGGTGGCTTCCACACGGGTCTTGAGGAGGTTCTTCTGCACGTAGTGCTCCTGAAGGGCGGCGGGATCCAGGCCCTTGGATCGGGCCCTCTCCGGGCCGACCGCGGCCCAGAGCCCGGATGGGTTGCCGTCATGGGCGAAGACCGCATCCGGACAGACCATGTTGACACGGACTCCCGCCGGAGCCAACTCCAAAGCCGCGACCCGGGCCAACTGGTGGGCCCCCGCCTTGCTGGAACTGTAGGCACCGAAAGAAGCTCCAGGTTCCGGAACGTTCTTCGTGGAGATCAGCACCACCGACCCTCCCAGACCCTGAAGGCGGAACAAACGTGCCCCGGCGCGAAGGGTCAGGAAGACTCCAGTCTGGTTCACTTCCACCACGCGGCGGTAGTCGGCCGGATCCAGATCGGCGAGGGGACCGACCGCGGCCACCCCCGCGTTCGGTACCAGAACGTCCAGCCCTCCCACGCGATCCAGGATTTCGCGGAAGGCCGCGTCGAGTGCCGAAGCATCCGTGACATCGGCTACGACGGCGAAGGCGGATTCGGGCCCGGAGGAGGCACGGATCCGCTCGGCGGCGGCCTCGGTACGGTCTCGATCGAGGTCGAGAAGGGCCACGATGGCGCCCGCCTCCGCCAGGACCGTGCCCACCCCTTCTCCGATGGCCCCGCCCCCACCGGTCACGAGCGCCACCCGCCCAGCGAGTTCCGGCGCGGGTCGGCGACCCAGCTTGGCCTGTTCCAGGGGCCAGTACTCCATGTCGAAGAGATCCAGCTCGTCGAGACCGCGGAAAGGGCCGAGCGGTCGCGCCGCGGCCTTCGTTCGGAGATTGTGGAGAGCCAGATCCGCGGCCTTGGGCAAGGATTCCCGGTCCGTGGCCATCACCACCGGACCACAGCCGGGAATCAGGATCAAACGGGGCGCGTGATCCAGCTCTCGGCGTTCCCCCCGGGCCGCGCAGCCACGACGGAAGCGAGCCGTGTCCTCTTCGGCCCACTCGGCGAGCGCGGCGGAAACGGAGGCGGCGAGGGCCTCTTCCGATGGGTCCTCCCACCGGACCGGGAGCCAGCAGGGCAGGGAACGGAGGCGGAGGCAATGGTCCGGAGTCAAGGGAGGGGTGCAGTACCGGTCCCGCGCGTCGGCGCCATCGAGTTCGGAACGCAACTCCGGGGCGGCGAGACGCCGCAGGAGAGGCCGCCGCGCGGCGGGGAGACGCGCGGCCAGTTCCCGGCGGAGCAGCGGCATCACCCGGGCGGCCCGGGTCGCTGCGACCCCTTCCGGACAAGACTCCGGCAGCGCGAAGGATCGTGCCGAACGCGCTCGCGCCGCTTCCAGATACTGCTCGGCGGCATCCACGAGCGAGAGGTGCCGCTCGTAGGATTCGCGCGCGCTGGCCCCGAACGTGAAGAGGCCGTGGTGGTGCAGAACGATGCCCTCCACGTCGGGGTGTTCCTCGTAGGCAGCGGCGACCGCCTGCGCCAGACGGAAACCGGGCATCACGAAAGGGAGGGTGATCACACGTTCCCCCAATGCCGCTTCGATTCGTTCCTCCCCGTCCTCCAGGTCGGACAGGGCCAGGATCGCGTCCGCGTGACTGTGGTCCACGTAGGGATGGGGAAGGAAGGCGTGGAGCAGAGTCTCCACCGAAGGATTCGGGGCGGCTGGGTCGCGGAGCAGACGCCGGAACTCCTTCACCATGGCCTCGTCACTCAGGGAGGAGAGCCTTCGCATCCGGCGCAGGCCCTCGAGGTCCAGGGCGGGCAGGCCCTCGGCCTCCAGGTCGTGGAGGTCCCAGCCGGAGCCCTTCACTCGCAGGACCGCTCGTTCCTCCCCATAGAGGTCCGGCTCGCTTCGCTTCAAGGACACGTTGCCGCCCCCATGGAGGACCAGGGATGGCTGGGATCCGATCAGACGGGCGCTATACAAGCGCAGGGCAAGATCCTCGCTGAGGCAAGGTGCGCGTTCCGCCACGAAACGGGCGGCCTGTTCTTCGTTCCAGGGGTGATCCATGGCAAGGGTGGACGGCGACGCACCGCCCTCTCCGATTATCCCGTCCCCGATCGGGAGGGATGGGGCACGGGAACGCTCTTTCGGGTGGGCGGGTGGCGGGGGCAGGACGAGCCCGGGTTGCCCTGCTCCCTCCCCAGGCCCAGCCAGGAGCGAAGGCTAGGAACTCGCGGAAAGGGGCTCCGGGGGGCGGCCGGACAGCCGCAAGACCAGGGCCATACCCACCAGGACCATGATCCCTGCGAGGTACTGGGCCTGGGAGAGACCCCAGAGGTCTTTCGGATCGTGTCGAATGAGCTCGATCAGGAGTCGCTCCATCCCCAAGGCCCAAAGGAACCAACCGAACAGGATCCCACTTGGGCGCTTGGTCTTCCGAGAACGCCAAAGGAGCAGGGCCAGACAGAGCGCAACCAGCGCTTCGTATGCCGGAGTCGGATGGACCCGACTGTATGGGAAGAACCCTTCCGGGTCCTTCACACCCCAAGGCAGGGATGTAGGGACCCCATAACAGTGCCCCCCAACCAGGCAGCCGATGCGACCCACGGCATACGCGAACGCCATTCCTGGAGCGAGAGAATCGAGAACGGACAGGACCGGATACCGGGAGAGTCTGGAGAGGATCGCTACGGACAGGAAAAAGGCCATGAGACCGGGGAAACCATTGCTGCCCTCAGCATCGAGGGTCCATCGCAACGGCTGTTTCCACCATAGGTCCAGGCCGACTTCTTCGATCCCTCGTCCCACCTTCACGGAAACGATGAAGAAAAGAGCGCCAACCAGAAGGGTCAGCTCAGGGAAGAACCGCGCAGGAATGGTGGGGCGGCCACAAGGAAATCGTTCCCCGTTCAGGAAGGACCGCCGCTGAAGCTCTCTCCGGAAAGACCACCAGACGAAAAAGAAGGCGACCGAATAGGACAGGTGGGTGGTGTTGAGAGTCAATCCGAGAAAAGGGAAAGAAGGATGGATCATGTGAACCAAAAATGGAACCCTTGCCCGATCCCGAGCTCTCCCTCGTTCACTGGATGGATATCTTCAGGAAATGTCCCCGTTGGGCGCCAAAGACCGTGAGCGTTCCATTCCCCTCCTCGGCAAGACGATCCGGGAGGTCGAGAACGTAACGGTCTCCTTCCTTGGCGAAAGGAAGGACCCTTCCACCAATCGAAAGCTCTGCCCCCCGAATCGCTTCGGGAGTCGCCAGCGCCGCAGGGTCGGAGAGCTGCTCCGGGCGGAGTTCCCGGACTTCGTAGCGAGTGTAGCCCACATGCACGGATGGGGCTTCCCGCCAGACTTCCCAACCGCGGTCGAGGCGACAAAGATGGGCCTCCTGACGGGAATCCGGAACCCGTGCGCGGGAACGGCTCCCCGAATCCAGATCCATGCTCGGGGATACACAGCCGACGAAGACGGTCACCGACAAGAGGGAAAGCCCAAGCAGGCGAGAGGGAACGATCCACTTCATGCTTCTATCGAACCCGAACCGACCAGGAGAAACTGCCGCCCGCTTCGTGAACCGAAACCCGCCCCGCTTGCACGGCGAGAAGGCTATCCGCCACGTCGAGGACGAAGACCCGACCGTTCCAACGGAAAGGGAGGATTCGGCCCGCAATTCGCATCTCCGCTCCGCCAATCGGTTTGGGATCGCTCAGAGCGGAGGGGTCCGAAAGGTCCCGGGAGTGCAACTTCCGGACCTCGAAGCGAGTATGGCCCAGATGGGCGGAAGGGGCTTCTCTCCAGATCTCCCAGCCTACGGTGAGCAGATCCATGTAGGCCTCCTTCGAGTGGAAACCGGCGCGCGTGGCGGCGGAAACCGCCCCTTGTTGGACGGAGTTCGCGACGGATGCGGGAACACCGATCAAGAAAAGACTTGCCACGGCGACCGTCGCGCCGACCAAGAAAGTGTTGCCATGCATGGAGGATCCCTCGTTCAGAAGTTGAAGGTACCGCAACCGGTGGTCGTGGTTCCATCCGGATGAGTGGCTGTGAATTCCCATGCGTCGGCGCTACCGTTCATGGGGTCGTGGTTGCTGAGCGCGCCAAGACTCAGCGTGTAGGTGGAGTGATTACTGGATCCGCCATGCAAGCCACCAATGGGCTCATCGGGAGGATCCGTGAATCCTCGCTTGCCGTCCTTGTCCCGATAGGTCACCACATCGAAAGTGGTGATCGGATCACAAGCGGAGTCGACTCGAACATCCACCCCGCTGGCCGTAACGGTGCCCCCTCCACTGGAGGAAATCCCCACTGCTTCGACCGTCAGACAATCATCCTGGTAGAGAATGGTTTCGACGGAACAACTGAGATCAGCTGCTGGAAGGAAAGCGGGAAGGGCGGGGAAGGAGAGCCCTGCGAAGAAGAGAGCCAAACCAGGAATCGTCGTGCGTACGAACATGGAGCAAGGTGGAAGGGGGAAGAATACCTCCCTTCTTCGGAAACCTATCGGCCCACCCTCACCCCCGCAACACGGATTTTCCAAATTATTTGCGTATCGTATCTCTATCGCCTGATAGGCGAGCGTCCATGCTATCGCGGGGCAGGGACCATCGAACGGTCCAGAGAAGCTCGGAACACTGAACCCTTTTGTCTTGACGTGACCTAACAGGTTCAACCAGTTGTTTCATTCCCGCGGGATCACGCGGACGGGTTGGTCGTAATAACAGGCGCCCCCCCCGAGATCGGTGGCGCGGGCCTCGGTGAGGGCATTGGCACAACGCCCCGCCGCCAACCAACCGCCCTTGTCCATGTGGAGGAGTTCGGGATGGAGATCCGGGTCGTGCCGGAGGATCACCTCCAGACTACCGAGCGGGCTACAAACCCGCGCCGTGCCACCGTCCGGAATCCCTGCCGCGCTCTCGGGATGGACACGCGCCTCAGGAGGACCGGGGAGCCGCCCCCTCCTCCCCTGGGAGGACTGACTGTGCGCGGCGGAGAAAGCCCCCAGACGCAACGGCCATTCCCGGTCCAACGGGGGAAGAGGA
>CAYVRL010000156.1:0-5872 GCA_964454065.1 uncultured Planctomycetales bacterium
GGTGGCAATCCAGGCATTGCCTCTGGGCGTGGGCGCCCGTCAAGGGGAAGCGGGAATCGTGCTGGAAGACCGCGACTTCGGCCCAAGGGCGCTGCTGTCCGTGGCAATCCTCGCAAGCGCGGCGCATCCGTCCCTGGTGGGGGTCGTCGTGGCAGGAGACGCATTCCTGGGACAGGCCCAGGAAACGTCGACGGCCCTCTTGCGCGGGCAAGTCGGCGGCTTCGTGGCAGTCCGCGCACTCCTTCTCCAAGTGGGCACCGCTCAACCGAAAGTCCAGGTTTTCGTGTTGGTAGGCCTGGGGACTGGGATGACCCGCCTTCTGGAAGGCATCGTCTCCGATCAGGGGATAACCGCTTCCGAGATGTTCCCGGTGGCAATCCTGACATCGGTCGAGATCCTCTCGGGGCAGGGCTCCGTGCAGGCCCCGTCCGTTCCCTCGCTCGGTTTCGATCTCTTCGTGGCAGCGCAAACAGGCCGCGGAGGCCGCTTGCCCTCCCTGGCCATGGCACTGGGAACACGCTTTCCGGCCCCGAAGCTCGGCTACCCCGGCATGGACGGCGCTCAGGGCCCCGGGAGAGGTACGCGAGAGGTCGCGCCAGACCACGAGCAGGACCGCGATCAAGGACAAGGAGGTCAACCACAGCCGGGGATCGCGTAGTTTCATCGGGGGAAACTCCCGGGGAGGAGCACTCCGCCGTAGCGCAGCGCGGTCGCGACGTGGACACCGATGAGCAGCACCATCAGGACCGCGACCCAGCGGTGGAAGTACCGCCAGCTCGCCAGAATGCCGCGTAGGTCCTCGTAGTGGGCGCTCATCAGGGCGGTACGTTGGGCGCGTCGGGCGAGACGCAGGAGCTGGTGGAGTTGCTCCGGAGCCAGCTGCTGGGCGGCTCCTTCGGCGCGCAAGCGGCGCAGGGTGCGGCGCCACTGGCGTTGGCTCGCGAGGAGCGCCAGCAGGCGGCGGAAGAAGCCCCCCGACCAGCGCCCGTTCTCGATCAACTCCTGGATTTCTCGACGGACACGGTCCACCGCGGAGCCCTCGGCCAGGTCCCAGCCCGCCTCCTGGGCGCGTAATTGATCGCGTACTTCCTCCAGGGCCAGCTCCCGCCCGTTGGCGGCGCGCGGGACGAAGGAGTAGAAGTACCTTCCGATCGCGCCGGTCGTGACCAGGAAGGCCATCCCGGCGAGGGCGTGTCCTCCCACGGTCTGCTTGGGGTCGAAGGCTCCGTGGAGGACCGCCAGCAAGAGGGCGAAGACGCCGGTGGCGATGTGGGAGGTCATCCACCCCTGGAGAGATGCGAAGCGCAGTGGAAACCAGGACGCCTTGCGCAGCAAGTAAGCGAGGTTGCAGGCCACCATGGTGGCGGCTCCGATCCCGAAGACCAGACCGATCCCGGAGCCGGGGCGGAGGAAATCGTGCAGGGCGTGGGTGGGGCGGCAGTCGGCTCCCAGGGAGTAGTAGGCGGAATAGCGCAAGGCCCAGAAAAGGGCCATCCAAGCGAGCACGAAGGCCACCCCCAAGGCGGGCATCAAGCCCGTTCCGCGATCGGCCAGAGAGGCTTGATCCGGTCGATCCGCGGGGTCGAAGCTGATCCCACAGCCCTCCAGGAGCCGGTAGGGAGGGATCCCACCCGCGAAGACGAAGACCTCGTCGTTGGGGAGTTCCAGGATCCTCTGCGTGGAGTCCTCGTCGACGATCAGGGCCACGCGATCGGGCAGGATCTCCTTCACCCGGCTGTTGAGGATCAGCTCCAGTTTCTCCTCCTGGACCGCCGCCATCAGCCGGGCCTCGTTCCGGGCCTTGATCCGGAAGAACGCGTTCTTGCGATAGGACAGATGGACGCGGTTGCCCGGTTGTTCCGCCAAGCCCAAGGCGGCTTCGACTGCGCTGTCCCCTCCTCCCACCACGAGGACGTTCCGATTCTGGTGGGATTGGGTGTCCAGGAGGCTGTAGGCGACCTTGGGCAGCTCTTCGCCCGGGACCCCGAGCTGGCGTGGGGTCCCGCGGCGTCCGAGAGCCAGGCAGACTCGCCGTGCTCGCACGCTGGCTCCTCGATTGCCTCGAACGAGGTACCCTCCTTCCGGTAGGGGCTCGAGGCCCTGGAATTCGAAGCCATATCGGATCGGCAAGGCATGCTCGCGAACGATCCTTTCCCAAATTTCGATCAGTTCCTCCTTCCGATAGCTGCTGTGCTTCAGGCGACCGTAGAGCGGGAGTTCCACGGGGCGCGTCATGACCATCTTTTGCCGTGGATACTTGGAGACCGTGCCGCCGAGCGTGTCCTGTTCCAGGGTCTGGAAGCGGAGGCCCTGCTTCTTGGCTTCCAGAGAGGCGGCCAAGCCCGCCGGGCCGCATCCGACGATGCAGAGATCCAGTTGCTCGTCGGGGGGCGGACCTTCCTGCCGGGCTCGTCGTGCCACCTCCGCCACCACGGCCTTGCCGTGCTCGATCGCGGTCCGCACCAGGGCGTGTCCGGTCAGTTCCCCGGCGAGATAGACCCCGGGGACGCCGATGGCCTGCAATCCCTCGTCCAGCGCGGGCAGGTCGCGACGGTCCTTGAGGTCTCCCAGGGTCAGCGCGATGGCGCCCACCGGGCATTCCTCGGCGCAGCGGCCGTGACCCACGCATCGAGCCCCATGGACCACCAGGGCCTGTCCGTGGATGACCTCCAGAACCCCTTCCTCGGGACAGGCGCGGACGCAGCTTCCGCAGCCGATGCAGCGGCTCAGGTCCACATGGGGATATTGGAGCCGGGCCCGATCGCTCCCCCGTTTCTTCGCCTCCGCACGGTCGCGGAGCCCCACGCGCAGAGCGCGAAGTTCCGAACGCCGTAACCAGCTCACGGTCAACGCGAGACCCAGGCACAGCGTCACGCTGAGGAGGAGGAGGAGGCTCACCGGGGGGCGAGGGGACGACGGGAAGCGAGAGAGGCGCGGAACACGGAGTTCCGAGCCTCGCTCGGAGGGGGGGCCTCCCTCGTTTCGAGTGATGGATCGGTCCCTTGGACGCGACCCGATCGGGGGCTGTTTCGTGGAGATCTCGTGAAGATCAGCGCGGTGGTGTGCGGATCCAGATGTCGCGGAAGGCAACCGGGTCCCCGTGGCCGGCGAAACCGAAGTGACCGCGGCTTCGCAGTCGACCGGGGTGCTCGTGTCCATCCGGAGTTTCCCGGATGCCGCCCACGTCCGCATCGAGAATGATACTACCGTTCAGTTCCACTCGAATGCGGGTTCCGCGAACCGTGACTTCCTCGAAGTTCCAAGTTCCGGCGGGTCGCAGGTAGCCCCGAACCGCGGGAATCTGCCCATAGACCGATCCATGGGCTTGCCAGGGTTGGATCCGAGCGTAACGCGGATCGCCGTCGTCGAGGATCTGGAGTTCGCACATCCCTACATAGGCGGTGTCCCCGGCACCTGGATAGCGGATCGCCAAGCCGTTGTTGCCGCCGGGGGGCAGCAGGAACTGGAAGCGGGCCTGGAAGTCTCCCCATTCCGCGGACGTGTAGAGGTTGCCTCCGTGTCCCTCCTTGCAGCGGAGCGCCCCGTCCACGATTTCGTAGCCGCTGCGGTCGCCGCTCCAGCCCTGGAACGTGCGTCCGTCGAAGACCTGCCGCCAATCCTTCGGATCGCGGGCGGCGAGGATCCGATTCGCTTCCTCGGGGTCGATCTCGTGGATGGAGAGGGAGCGGAAGCGGATTTCACCCCCGTGCGTCTGGAGTTGGATCGGTCCACGGGCGGGCAGTGGGCGGCCGCGGTCCCAATAATTCTCGAGGGGAACCATATCCACGGTCCGTTGGTCATTCAGCCACACGCTGACGCGGGCGCCGACCAGGCGAATCCGGAGCTGGTTCCATTCCCCAAAGGGCCGGTCGGCCTTGACCAGGGGGTCGCGTGGGAAGACCTGGTTGTTCCACAAACCACCGGAGCCCTTGTCGGCTCCGATGCCCCATTTCCCTCCCTCTTTCGTCGTGTCCCAGATCTGGACCTGGGGGGTGGCACGCAGATAGATCCCGCTATCGGCCAGGGGGACGGTTCGGTACTCGAGGAGGAGCTCGAAATCGCCATAGTCCTTCGCGGTGGTCAGGAAGACTCCGTGGCCGTCGTTGACCAGACAGCCGTCTTCGATGCGCCAGTGGGCGTGGAGATCACGATCCCAATCCCGTTGGTGTCGGGCCCGCTCCTTCGAACCCCAGGAGGCTTCGACCGCGGGGTCGAGGTGGGGGCGACCGCGCCATCCGGTGAAACTGTGACCATCGAAGAGCGGCGTGAAACCCGTGGGCGGGGCGCTCTGGAGCAGGAACGAGAGGATCAGGAGAGGGGCGATCATGAGCGTGTCAAGTGCCGAGGATCCAGCCTTCCTCGAGCTGGACCGGGACGGCTTCGGCGCTGCGCAGATCCGCGGGGGCCGCGAACCTGGCGCTCAAACCGCCGGCATGATCTTCCGCGGCGGCCCAGGCACAAAGAGCCCGTGCGTTCAACTCGCAGCGGGACGTGCCTTGTCGAGCGGCCCGAAGTCGTTGGACCGACCAGGCGACGGTGGGGATGCCCGACCATACCTCGGCGAGGATCAGGGAAGGGCCCCGCTTGGGGGTGGGGAGGGCGGTGAAACCGGTTTCGAAGGGCCAGACGCGGAGCACCGGAGCGAGCCGGGGATCCTCGTGGAGGTCGAGGAGGAATGGGATTCCGCGCAAGGCCGACTGCCCGACCGCGCCGGGTCCTTGCAACCTCCAAGCCTCCTGGATCGAGGCGGCGCCGGAGGCATAGAGGCGCTCTTCCGCGCGGCGCAGGCGGGGCAGCCCGGCGTGGTTGGGGTCCGTGCGCGTGGGAGACAGGAATTCGCTTTCCTCTTCCTCGGGACAGCCCCAGAAGGGAGCCGAAGTACCGCTGGCCCGGTGGTTGACGTGGGCGGCCATGGACCACGGAGAGGAGGGCTCCCGATCCCCACCGCGCAGCCGACTCCATTCCCGCCAGATCGCCAACCAGGGCAAGCCGCCGATCTCCAGGCGGGTGGCGAGTCCTCGAGGATAGGCGAAGGGGAAGGAGCAGCCGAATAGGATCCGTCGTCCCTCTTCCAGTACCTCGTGGAATCGGGTGGCGAGTCCTCGAAAGAGGAGGGAAGGGTCTTCCTCCTCTTGCACTTCGACCAGTTCGAAGCCGCCGTGGCGGGTACCCCATGCCGCATGGGGGGCTTCTGGGCTGCGGCCGAGGGACCAGTCCAGCATGCAGTAGGTGTCGAAGAGACCATCCAGCATGTTCGGGAGCTTAGCAGCGGGGCTGACGAAAGAGAGGGCGGAAGCTAGGCTTGGGCGGCCGCAGGCGCCTGTCCATGGATCGAGGACGGAATTCGTGCTTTTCAACAGTAGCGCCTTCCTGCTCTTCTTCGGCGGAGTCCTGTTCGGGGACCTCTGCCTGCGTCGCCATGCCCGGCCGCGGAAGGTCTTCCTGCTCTTGGCCTCGGCCTTCTTCTACGCTTGCTGGGACTGGCGCTTCCTGGGCTTGATCGCGGTCAGTACCCTGGTGGATTGGTTCGTGGGCGGCGCTCTTCCCGATGCCGCGACTTCCTCACGCCGCCGCGCTCTCTTGGGGCTCAGCCTGGCCGCCAACCTCGGCCTGCTGGGTATCTTCAAGTACTACGACTTCTTCGTGGGGAGTGCCGATGCTCTGCTCCGTTCGGTGGGCCTCCCTGAACTGCCGTTGCTTCATCTGATTCTTCCGGTCGGCATTTCCTTCTATACCTTTCAGACCCTGTCCTACACCTTGGACATCTACCGGGGCAGACTCGCACCCGTTTCCAGTCTGCTCGATTTCTCCCTTTTCGTGGCCTTCTTTCCGCAGTTGGTCGCGGGTCCGATCGTGCGCGCGCGGGAGTTCC
>CAYVRL010000157.1:0-5866 GCA_964454065.1 uncultured Planctomycetales bacterium
ATGCACCTCCAACCGTAGCACGCCCATTACTTCCACGACGCTCATCAGACCGTGGTGAGACGCGAACGAGCCAGGTTGACCAGGCGCCGATCCCAACCACCCGCAGACCGGGTTGCCAGGCCTCGGCTTCGGCCCCGGCCACCTCCAGGACCTCGGGAAAGGTCCACAAGCCTTCCCGCGCCGCACAGGCGCGCGCCAGGCGGCCCTTCTCGCGGATCACGGTGGCGAGATCCCCCATTCCCTCCAAGTGGGCGGGACCGAGCGCGGTGAGCAGGCCCTGATCGGGAGGGGCGATGCGCAAGAGCCGCTCCATTTCCCCCGGGGCGTTGACCCCGTATTCCAGCACCAGCCGACGGGTACCGCGGGGGGCTCCCAGCACCGCGAGCGGCAACCCGATCTCGGAGTTGTAGGAAGCGGGGGCGGCGTGGACGGCGGCGGCGGCCCCCCCGAGGAGTTGGAAGAGCAGGTCCTTCGCGGAGGTCTTCCCCACGGTGCCGGTGACCGCGAAGACCGGACAGCCCAGCCGGGCGAGCTGCTGGCGGGCGAGTTCTCCGAGGGCGCGCAAAGGATCCGGCACCACGATGCAAGGCAATCCCGCGGGTCGAGGACCGCGGTCCGCCTGCACCAATGCCGCGGCCGCCCCCGCCGCCGCGACCTCCTCGAGGAAACGGTGCCCATCGGTGCGAGCCCCGACCAGCGCCACGAAGAGGGAACCGGGGCCGACCCGGCGGCTATCGGTGACGACCTCCCGCACCGGACCCTCACCCGCTCCACACAGCCTGCCATCCACCCAGCGGGCAATTTCCGAAACGGTCAGGTCCAGCATCGCGCGGCCTCCTCCAGCTCCAGGCGGTCGTCGAAAGGAAGGCGCCGACCGTCGATCTCCTGGTAGTCCTCATGACCCTTGCCGGCGACGAGGAGGACATCCCCCGGACGGAGCCGGGAAACCGCGAAACGGATCGCCTCCCGGCGATCCACGATCGCGTGGAGCTCCCGGCCCACCGGGCGGGCACCGGCCACCACCGCCTCCAGGATCGCCTTCGGATCCTCGCTGCGAGGATTGTCGGAAGTCAGCACGCACCAATCCGATCCTTCCGCCGCGGCCCGTCCCATGGGCGGCCGTTTCCCATGGTCCCGGTCGCCGCCGGCCCCGCACAGCACGCCGATTCGGCGCTCGGGAAAGGCCTCCCGGAGGGAGGCGAGGACGTGGCGCAGGGCGTCGGGGGTATGGGCGTAGTCCACGTAGAGACGCCACGGGGACTCCCGGGCCACGGCCTGCAAACGGCCCGGAGGGGCCTGGGCGGCGGCAAGGCCCGCGGCGGCCTCCGCCGCGGAAAGGCCCGCGCAGCGAAGCAACCCGAAGGAGAGCAACAGATTCTCGGCGTTGTGCCGACCGATCAGGGAAGTCGACACGGTGGCCTTGCCGAAGGAACCATGGATCTCGAGCAGACCCCCGTCGGCGCCAGGCGTCCAACGTCCGCAAAGGGCTGCATCCGGCGCATCGAGACCGAAGGAATGGAGCCGCGCGGCAGTGCCCTGGCAGGCGGCCTCGATGGAGGGAGCCGCGGCGGGGAGGAAGGCGGGGGCATCCTGGGGCAATCGTGCGAAGAGGCGCGCCTTGGCGGCGGCGTAGGCAGCCCAGGAGGAGTGGTAGTCCAGGTGGTCGCGACTCAGATTGGTCCACCCCGCCGCATCCAACTCCATTCCGGCAAGCCGTTCCTGGTCCAGGCCGTGGGAAGACGCCTCGAGGACGCAACACACCGCTCCCGCGTGCCGCGCCCGGTCCAGCCAATCGTGGATCCGGTCGGCGCCCGGGGTCGTGTTGGGGGTGCGTTCGGTACGGCCGTCGAAGTCCATTCCCAGCGTACCGATCCGAGCGCAGGGACGGGCGGCGGCGTCCAGGGCGTGTTGGAGCAGATGGACGACGGTGCTCTTCCCGTTGGTACCGGTGATCCCGGCGCACCACATCGCGGCGCTGGGACGTTCGGCGAGCAGGGAAGCGGCCCGACCAGCGAGTTCGCGGGCTCCGCTGGACTGCGGAACCACCAACTGGGGCAGGGGCAGGGGACGAGCGGGGCCGACGCGAAACACCGCGGCCGCGCCGCGACGAAGCGCATCCTCCAGATGGCGCTCGGCGGAGTGATGGACGCCCGGCAGGGCGGCGTACAGATCCCCGGGGCGCAGCTCGCGACTGTCGAAGCGGAGGCGGTGGAGTTCGGGATCGTTCCCCGCGGGATCCAGCGGGGCCGGATCGGCGGGGGAGAGCACGCAGCCGCTTCCGAGCTGGCGGACGAGTCGAGCGAGCCGCATTACCTCAACGGCGCAAGATAGCGCCGGAAGGGCCTCCATCCAAGGAAGGAGGCAAGGTCCCATCCATCTCGAGGGCCCGATGCAGCAAGCGACGGACCGAGGGACCGCAGACTCGGGAACCGTAGTGTTCGCGGCCCTTGGGCTGATCCACCGCGATCAACACCAGATAGCGGGGATCGTCGGCGGGAGCGAAACCGCAGAGCAGGGAGGTGTAGCCCCGCACGTGGTTCTTCTCCACCGTGCCGCTCTTGGCACCCCAGTCCAGATCCGGATCGTGGAGCCATTTCCGGCTCGGTTCCCGCACCATGTCGACCATCGCCCAGCGGATCCGCTCCGCGACCGCCGCCGGAAGCACTCGTCCGACGGGCGGAGGCGCCGCTCCTTCCACGCAGTACGGCTCGTGGAGGATCCCTCCGGTGACGATCGCCGCATGGGCGGAGGCCAGGCGCACCAACGGGGTGGTGAAGGCACGACCGAAGGAGACCGAGGGCAGCGCGTCGGAAGGGCGCTTCCAGGCCGCCGCGCTCGGCAAGCGCACCGCGTGATGGCGCCAGGGCAAACCGGGACACTCGACGCGATCCAGGGCGAAGCGATGGAGGATCCCGCGCAAGGCCTCCGAACCGAGTCGCTGCCCCACCTGGACCGCCCCGATGTTCGAGGAATAGACCAGGATCTCGCGCCAATCCAGCGGGCGATCCGGAACCCCGCGGGCGTTGTGGACGATCCTCCCACCTCCCACGGAGTAGGCGCCCCCATGCTGGGGGAAGCGCTCCTCGGGGTGGATCGCCCCAGAGGCGAGCGCGCAGCCGACCACCAGGGGTTTCATGGTGCTCCCCGGGGTCAGCGGCCAGGTTCCCGGCCAGTCCAGGCCCCGCAGCTCGCCGTTCGGACCCCGTACCCCGTTCCCTGGAGCATTCGGATCCAAATCCGGCCACCCGCCGATCGCGAGGACCTCGCAGTCCCGCGGATCCAGGATCAAGCCCGCCACCCAGTCCGGATGGTGTTCCTCCAGGAGGCGCTGGACCTCCTCCTGGAGCAGGGCCGCGAGACGGGCGTCGAAGGTGGTGCGCAGGGGGGGAGCCTCTTGCGGGGACTCCTGGTCCAGCGCGGGGTCGATTCCATAACTGGCGGCCACCGCCAGGGTGCGACGCCAGCCATCCCGGCCCCGCAGACGCGCGTCCCAAGCCGCTTCCAGCCCCGACTTCCCCGTGCGACCTTCCCCTCCGTCCTGGTTCGCCGCCGCGGGACCGGTGTAACCCACGGCCTGGCCGAGGACCCGGCCCTGGGGATAGAGACGTCGCCATGCTCGGCGCAGGTGGAGACCGCATCCCGGGAGGGCGAGGATCCGGGCGCGCACCCGCGAGGCCGCCCCCCGCCCGAGACGGCGGGCCAGCACCGCGTAGGAGACTCGGGGATCCAGCTCGCGAGCGATCAGATGCTCCGGATCCAGGCCCGCGTCCAGGGCCAAGGGGGTCAATTCCCGCGCCGCCCGTTCGCGGGCCTCGGGGCTCTCCAGCGGAGGCGCCTCGGGTCGGGTGTAGCGCCGGGTCTCGGGGCGGGCGTCCAGGTAGAGCGTCCAGGCGGGAACGTCGATCGCGAGGACGCGGCCCTCCCGGTCCAGGATCGGAGCCCGGGGGGCCGGGTCCACCACTTTCCGCTCGAGTCGGGGCCCTTGGTCCGGAGCACAGCATTGCAGCCAGACCAGGCGGGCCAGCGGCCCGAGGAAGAGGAGGAGAAGGGGAGTGAGCAGATAGGCCGGATGCAGGGGAATCAAGCGGTTGCGCATCGCAGCTCAGAGTTCCGGTTCGTGATCCTTCGCGAGTCGTCGGGCGCGGGCCGCGGCACGATCGAGGCGCGCGGCCGGGGAGAGGTAGAGGGAGATCGAGGCCCGGAGTTCCTGTTCCCGGCAGCGCGCTTCGACGATGCGACGGCGGCGGAGTTCCGCCTGGGAGCGCAGCTCCAGGGCCGCGTTCCGCAACCCGATCCCGCCCAGGAGTTCGCAGTAGAGGAGGACCATGAGACCCGCGACCCGTCCGCTCACGATTCCCCTCCGGTCCGTTGCAAGGCGCGCAAACGCGAGGAACGCGCCCGCGGATTGCGACGCACCTCGGCGGCGGCGGGAGGGATGCCCTTGGGAGTCAGGATCCGGTACAAGCCGCTGCGGGCTTCGTTGCGGAAGGCCTGTTTGACGCGCCGATCCTCCAGGGAATGGAAGGAGATGGCCACGAAGATCCCACCGGGGGCGAGGAGCGCGGGAACGGTCTCCAGGAGGGCATCGACCTCGACCAATTCGCTGTTCACCGCGATGCGCAGGGCCTGGAAGGTCCGCGTGGCGGGGTGCAGGCCGCGGTGTCCTCCTGGGGTGAGGCGGCGTACCAGTTCGGCGAGTTGGGACGTGCGCAGGATCGGGCCGCGGCGGCGGGCTTCGGTGATGCCGTGGGCGATCCGCCGCGCATAGCGTTCCTCCCCGTAGTCGTGGAGCCATTGCTCGATCTGGTCCTCGGTGGCGCTGGCGAGCAGTTTGGCGGCGCTGGTCTTCTGCTTCGTGGCGTCCATGCGCATGTCCAGAGGACCGTCCTCCTGGAAGGAGAACCCACGCTCCCGGTCCTCGAGCTGATCGGAGGAGACTCCGAAGTCGGCCAGGACACCGGCGAGCTTTCCTCCCCATCCCCCAGGGAGCTGCCGTTCCAATGCGGAGAAAGGAGCGTGGGCGTATTGGACGCGGTCCCCGAAGGGCGCGAGTCGGCGGCGGGCGCGAGCCAAGGCCTCGGCATCCCGATCGAGGGCGAGGAGCTGAAGCTCCGGCGCCGCGCGGAGCAGGGCCTCGGCGTGGCCGCCGCCGCCGACGGTGGCGTCCACGAAGAATCCGCCACGTTGGGGACGCAGGAGTTCCAGGACCTCCTCGAGCAGGACCGGTTGATGGATGGAGGGCCCGAGTTCCCTCGGCGGGCGGGAGCGGTGTCGACACACGAGGATCACGATTCCTCCCGGGTTCGAGGCCGACCGCCCCGGAAGAAGGCGGCGGCGTTGCGCAAATAGGCCTGCTCCGCTTGCTCTTCCGCGGATCCGGCCCACTTCCGTGCATCCCAGATCTCGACGTGGTCGAAGACCCCGACCACGATGACCTCCTTCTCCAGCCCCGCGTGACGACGGAGTTTCTCGGGCACCAGGAGTCGGTATTGACCGTCCAGGGTGCCTTCATGGGTGAGGGAGGCGACGCCACGCATGACCGCGGGGTAGGCCTCGGTTCCCCGAACCGCCTCTCGGACCTGCTCCAGATGATGCTCGAAGCCGCTGGGGGTGAAGAGATAGAGACAGGGATCGGCACCGATGGTCACCACGAAACGGGAACGTTCCGCCGGAGCATCCACCGCGTCCACGATTCTCCGGGGCAGGAACAGACGGCCCTTGCCGTCCAGCTTGTGTTCCGATTGCCCGTGAAAGTTCGCCATGGATGGGGGGGCGGCCTCGGGTGAAGGACCGGTCTTTTCCTCCACTTTCCACCACTTCCCTGTTATACCGCTCCACCACGATCGCGCCATGGGGATGCGAACTT
>CAYVRL010000158.1:0-5818 GCA_964454065.1 uncultured Planctomycetales bacterium
CGCTCAACATGCCCACATGTCCAGGCAGGGTTTGATTGGAACTGCTCAAGGCATACGGAGCCCAGGCACCGTTCGCGTACAAGCGGTCCAGAACCGGAGTCCGGGCACGGGAGGGCCCGACTACCGCATCGGCGCGCAAGGTGTCCACCGAGATCAAAATGAGATCGGGGTGCTGCGGATCCACCGGAATGGCGGGGCGGGGGAGAACCGTCGTGGGCAAGGAGGGAGGATCCAGATCCAGCCGTGTGCCGGAATAGAGCATGATTCCCCACAGGGGGGCGAGGGCACTGAGCAACACCAAGGCCAAGCGCAAGCGCGGACCCGGCCCCCAAAGGCCACCGATCCGTGGGGCCGCGACCAGGAAGAGCAGGGCGATCGCGGATGCGGCGAGAAATGCCCTGCGACCCTCGGCGAACCCGGCATCCTCCAACAGGTTGCGGGCGAAAGGAAGGAGGGCGATGGACCAGCCTGCCCAGAATGCACCCGCGGGCCCCCCGAGACGGGAGAGCAGGCGCGGAAAGGAGCGCGCAACCAGGGCCAGGGTCAGGGCGAAGAGCAACACCACCCCCCAATCGCCCGCAACGCAGAGCCATGGCACCGTCTGGCCGAAAAGGGGGGTCGTACCAGGCAATCGGAGCAGACCCTGAAGCAAACCCAGGCTCCCTGCCCCCGCCAGCAGAGCGAGTAGGATTCCCGTCATGGGCGAAGCTTCTCGATTTCCGCGAGCTTGCGGGGGATCGATGCGGAAAGGATCTCGTGGCCATCTTCGGTGATGACGACGATGTCCTCCACCCTCACTCCGATCCTTTCCTTGGGCAGATAGACCCCGGGCTCCACGGTGAAGACCATCCCGGGAACGAAAGCCCGGCTCATTTCCCCGACGTCGTGGGTGGACATCCCGATCCAGTGGCTGGTCCCGTGCCAAAAGGCTTTCCCGAAACCGCGTTTTCCCAGTTCTCGAGCGGCGGCCGCGTGGACGCGCCCCAGATCACTTCCCGGTTTGCACTCCGCGAAAGCCGCCTCCTGCGCGGCAAGCACTGCTTCGTAGACTTCTCGCTGGCGTCCGTCGAAATGCCCGCTGACCGGCCACGTGCGTGAGATGTCGGCACAATAGTGATTGAATTCGCAGGCGTAGTCGATCATCACCACATCGCCTTCTGCCAGCATGCGCTGGTTGGTGTCGTAGTGGAGGATGCAGGAGTTCGGGCCGGAACCGACGATCGCCGCGTAGGCGGGTCCCATCGCCCCATCCTCCAGCATGGAGCCGGTCATCCGGGCGGCGAGCTGCCACTCGTAATCACCGGCACGGGCATGGCGCATCACCGCGACGTGGGCCCGCCCCGAGATCTCACATGCCCGGCGCATCGCCTGGATCTCCTCGGGAGTCTTCACCTGCCGCAGCGCGTCCATGAAAGGAGTCAAATCGGAGAATTCCACCCCGAGGCTCTCCTCCAGTTTCTTGCGAAACTGGCGGTTCCGGGTCGGTCTTCCGTCATAAGGATCCCGGGCGCGATGACGCGCCGCATTCTGCAAGTTGTCGCGGCTCTCCTCCCAGTTCTCGGCCGGGGCCAACTGGGTGTAGAAGGTGTCATAACGGGTGGAGAGGCTACTCAGGAGGTCGTCCACCCCGCTCCAGTCGGTAGGTGACCAGGGGGTGGCCCCCTTCTCTCCCAGGAACCGGCAGTCCCCGATTCCAGTGATGGCCTGGGCCTCCTTTGGATCGATCAGATTCCCCAACCACCGTTCGCTCCCTGGATCCACATGGGGAAGCAACAGCACTTCCCGGCGCTCCTCGGGAATCAGGACCAGCACCGCATCCGGAGTCGTCACGCCGGTGAGGTACCAGAAGTTGTTGTCCTGACGCTGGGGACGGTAGTCCTCCTCCACGGAGACCCCGCGCAGGACGATCACCCCATCTCCCACCGCATCCATCAGGGCGGCCCGCCGCCCTCGGTGCCAGGCGGCGGTGAAGATCCCCTCGCCACGACCGTCCTCCGGAATCTGCTGGAGGGTGGGAGCGGAAACGGCGCAGGAGAGGGACAGGGAGAGCAGCGCGCAGAGCATCGGCGGCGATTCTACGACGGGGATGGGAGAATACCCGCGTGGACGACGCCCTCTACCTGGATCACGCCGCGACCGCGCCTCCGCTGCCCGAAGCGCTGGCCGCCTTCGCGGACGCCGCCCGGACGGCCTGGGCCAATCCCGCTTCCCTCCACGCGCCTGGAGCGGCCGCAGCGCGATCCCTGGAGGGGGCCCGAGAGGAGCTGAGCGCGGCATTCGGGGCAGAAGGCTATCGCTGCGTGTTCACCGCCAGTGGCACCGAGAGCGACCACCTCGGGGTCCAGGGTCTCGCCCGACGATGCCGAGCCGCCGCCGCCCGTTCCGGGCGAACCCCACGGGTGCTCTACGCCGCGACCGAGCACCCCGCGGTGCGCGAGGCGGCTCTCGCCCTGAGCGGGGAAGGCTTCCTGGTCGAGGAGATCCCGGTGGATGGAGACGGGGTCCTGCGCCCCACCGCACTCCAGCCACTCCTCGGTCCCGACGTGGCCCTGGTCGCCGTCATGTGGGCCAACAACGAGATCGGCTCCTTGAATCCCATTCCCGAGCTGGTCGCCGCGACCCGCAACCTCGCGCCCCAGGCCGCCTTCCACTGCGACGCGGTGCAAGCCGCCGGCAAACGTCCGGAGTCCTTCGCTGAACTGGGCGCCGACTCGATCGCGATCGCCGCCCACAAGATCGGCGGGCTGCGTGGTTGCGCGGCCCTGTTCCTGCGCCGGGATGGCCCTCAACCCCTTCCCCTGCTGCGCGGAGGCGGCCACGAGGGAGGCCTGCGGGCCGGGACCGAGAACGTGATGGGGGCAGCCGCTTTCGCCGCCGCGGCGCGCATCCGCAGGGAACGCTTGGATCGGGAGCCGCGCCGCTACCTCGACCGCCGCGCTTTCCTGATCCGAGGGCTGCGCGCCGCATTGCCTCAGGTCGTGGTTCTCGGTCCCGAACGAGAAGAAGAGTGTCAGGGCTCGATCCTCGCGATCGCCCTTCCCGAGGCGCGCGCCGAGCCTCTCCTCCATCGATTGGAAGAAGGAGGAATCTACCTCGGCAGTGGCTCGGCATGCAGCCACACGGGCCACCGCGAGTCCCCGGTTCTCAGCGCGATGGGGGTTCCGGAACGCCTGCGCAACGGTGTGCTGCGCATATCCCTGGACGGCACCGAGACCCGAGCGCAGCTCGCCCGGGTCCCGTCAGCGCTTCAACACTGGCTGTAACCGCAGGAATAGCACTTGCAGCAGCCTTCCTCGAAAGTCAGTTGCCCACTGCACGCGGGGCATTTGACCTTGAAGGCGCCCCCCACTCCGGAACCGAGTTTTGCCCCGTGGGAATGGTGTTCCTCCTTGTGGTAGGGCAAGGAGAGTTCCTTCGCTTCGACCTCCCCGAGCAACAGGGCGCGCAAGCCGTGTCGACTCCGGGCGAACTGGAACTTGCGCAGCGCCTTCGCCAGGCCGTCGGCGAGACTCATGATGCGACCATCCTTGGAAGGGATGGTCAGCGAGGAGCCGATTCCTTCGATCTGCTGCAAAGCCATTTCGAGTCGCCCGCCGCAGCGCAGGAACAAGGAGATCATCCGACAAATCGCCTCGAGGTCGGAGTTGGCCACGTCTCCGCCCTTGCCGAGCTGCGCGAAGACCTCCATCTCCTGGTCCTGCGCCACGTCCACGGAGATCTTCACGTGCATGTTCCCGAAAGGGGTCATCTGGCGGACCCGCACGCAGGGCATGATCTCGGGTAGGCGGCGGGGCGCGATGCCCTCGGCCACGGGGTTGGCCGAGGGTACGTTCTCCTTCTTGAGGCTCATCGGCTGCATCTCGCGGCAACCGTCCCGGTAGACCGTCACACCCTTGCAGCCCTCGCGCCAAGCGAGCAGGTAGGCGGTGCGCACGTCCTCCTCGGTGCTGTCATGCGGAAGATTGATCGTCTTCGAAACCGCGTTGTCGATGTACTGCTGCCAGGCGCCTTGCATCATGATGTGCTCAGCCGGTTGGACATCGTGGGCGGTGACGAAAACACCACGGAGTTCCTCGGGCAGATTCGCCCCGGCGATGGTGCCCTCGGCGAGGGCGAGATCGACGACCTCCTCGATCTGTTCGGCGCTGTAACCGCCCCGCTCCAGGGCATTCCGGAAGTCGGCGTTGACCTCCTTCATGATCACCGGCGTACCCTCGGCGTCCTTCATCACTTGCCGCTGGAAAGCCAGGGAGAAGAGCGGTTCGATGCCACCGGAGCAGCCCGCGATGATCGAAATGGTGCCGGTCGGGGCGACGGTCGTGAGATGGGAGTTGCGGCGCGGAGGACGACCCTCCTGTTGCGGACGCGATCCTTCCCAGGCGAGAAAGGGAGGGCGGCCATCCTCGGCGACCAGGGCCTCCGAAGCCCGCTGCGCCTGATCGGCCAGACGCCGCCCGATGCTGCGGCCGACCTCGAAACTCTCCTCGGATCCGTAGCGAATCCCGAGACGGAAGAGCAAATCGGCGAAACCCATCACCCCGAGGCCGATGCGGCGTTCCTGTTCGGCCCGCTCGCGGATCTCGGGAATCGGGAAACGATTGATGGTCACCACATCGTCCAGGAAGCGGACGGTGTCGTGGACGACCTCGTCGAAGGTGTCCCAGTCGAAACGGTCCTCCCAGGGTGCCGCTTCAGGGGAACCGCTGCGGAAGAAACGGCCCAGGTTGATGGAGCCGAGGTTGCAGGAGCTATAGGGCAGCAACCACTGCTCTCCACAGGGATTCGTGGACTCCAGCTCGCCGAGGTTGGGAACCATGTTGTCCTCGTTGGCTCGGTCGAGGAAGAGCATCCCCGGCTCGCCGTTCTTCCATGCGTGACGAATCGCGAGGTCCATGACTTCTTGATTGGTCCAGTACAGGTAGCCGGGGGTGGGTTCGCCGGCGGCGAAGGCCTTGTAGTCGGCGATGCTGATCCGCCGCGGACCGTCAGCCTTCTGGAGCCAGGCCTTGCATCCGTTGCGGGGATTCACCACGACCATCAGATCTTCCGGCTTGTCCACGACCTTCTGCATCCAGTCGTTGGTGACCGCGATCGAGACGTTGTAGTTGGTCCATCGCTTCAGGTCGTCCTTGGCCCGAATGAACTCCACGACGTCGGGGTGATCGCAGCGCAGGACCCCCATGTTGGCGCCCCGCCGGAAAGCGCCTTGCTGGATCGCATCGGTGCCGGCGGAGTAGGCGTCGATGAAGGAGAGCGGTCCGCTGGTCTGACCACCGGAGGTACTGACGATGTCGCCGTCGGGGCGCAGCCGGGAGAAACTGAAGCCGGTTCCTCCGCCGGCCTTCTGGATCAGGGCCACGTGCTTCAACGTGGTGAAAATGGATTCGATGGAATCCTCCACGGGGAGGACGAAACAAGCCGAGAGCATCCCCATCTCCCGGCCGGCGTTCATCAAGGTCGGGGAGTTGGGCATGAAAACGCCCTGGGCCATCAGTTCGTAGAAACGACGGGTCCAGCGTTCACCGACTTCGGGACCGGCCTCGAACTCGGGAGCCGCAACCGCCGAGGCCACACGCCAGAACATCTCGCGCGGTTCCTCGATCACGGTTCCCTCGACGGGATCCTTCATCAGATAACGGTTGGCGAGAACGGTCTTCGAGTTCTCGCTGAGCTTCGGGTCGGGAAGATCCCGAGGCATGGACGAAGGGACGGAGAGCCGATCGCTCTCGGTCTCGATGCCGGACACGGAGGCCGGGGTAGCACTGGGGTGGTCGCCTTCAGGCTTCATGGAGAGTCTCCTGGGGGGGGCCGAGGGGGG
>CAYVRL010000159.1:0-5806 GCA_964454065.1 uncultured Planctomycetales bacterium
CTGGATCACCGCGGTGGCGTAGAGCGCCCACAGGAGCAAGGGCATCTTGAACCAGCTCATGCCCGCGGGGCGCATCTTGTGGATCGTGGCGATGAAGTTCAATCCGGTGAAGATCGAACTGAATCCGAGCACGAAAGCACCGAAGACCGCCCAGACCACCGAGGTATGGGTGGTGATGCTGTAGGGTGCGTAGAAGGTCCAACCGGTGTCCAGGCCACCGGTCATGATCGAGCCGACCAAGAGCAGCAGGCCGAGCAGGTAGAGGTGGTAGCTGAGACGGTTGAGCTTGGGGAAGGCGACGTCCTTGGCCCCGAGCATCAAGGGAAGGACGAAGTTGCCGATCGCTGCTGGGATGCTGGGGATGATGACCAGGAAGATCATCACCGCGCCGTGCAGCGTGAAGAGCTGGTTGTAGAGGTCCGGGCTCATCAGCGCACCGGAGCCGTCCGTTCCGTTCGGAGTGAACAGCTCGGCGCGGATCAGCATCGCGAAGATCCCTCCCAGGACCATCGAAGCGATCACCGACCACAGGTACATCACGCCGATGCGCTTGTGGTCGAGGGTCATCAGCCAGGACTTCAGGCCCCGCGCCACCGTCAGGTAGTTCGGGGAGGAAGCGGGGGTTGCGGCAGTAGAGGTCATGGGGGACTCCACTAGTCCTTGAGGGTCTTGATGAACTCGATGAGGGCGCTGACTTCGGCCGGCTTCAAGGCATTGGGGCCGGTCGCGAAGTTGGGCATGGTGGGCGGATAGGGAGGATCCCCCTTCACGATCTTCGCATTCGGATCCAAGATCGACTCTTGGAGGTAGTTCTCGTCGGCGACCACCGTGCTACCGTCCTCGAGGGTGACCTCGTGGCCGAACAGATCCTTGAGGGTCGGACCGACCAGGCGGCTGCCGTCCAGGGAGTGACAAGCGACACAACCACGCCGGGTGTAGAGTTTCTGGCCCGCTTCAGCCGGAGGCAAGGAGAGGACATCCATCTGATCGGCCAACCACTTGTCGAAGGTGGCTCGATCGCTGATCACCGCCCGGGTGATCATCGCGGAATGGTTGCGGCCGCAGTACTCGGCGCAGAAGAGATCGAAGTCTCCGGTCATGTTCGCGTTGAACCAAGTGCTCTGGAGCCGACCGGGAACCGCGTCCATCTTGATCCGGAAGGCGGGGATGTAGAGGCTGTGGATCACATCACTGGCACTCAGAACCAATTTGATCGGTGTATCGACCGGCGCGTGCAGTTCGTCGGTCACGGTGCCGTTCGGATAGCGGAAACTCCACGACCACTGCTGGCCGTTCACATAGATGGTGTAGGCGTCCTCCGGCGGGGTACGGCGGTCGACGTACCCGGTGAGGCCGGCCCAGAACAGATAGCAGACGATGATCGACGGGATCACGGTCCAGATGATCTCGATGGTGTTGTTGTGGCTCGGCGACTTCTCGACCGGTTCTCCTTCGCGTCGACGCCGATACTTGATCGCGAAGTAGACCGCCGAGACGTTGATCAGCAGGAAGAAGAAACCCGCGATCCACAGGATCAGGAAGAAGACCCAGTCGTGCCGCGCGGCGGCATCGGTGGCTTCCGGGGGGAAGAAGAAGCCCCCCTGGTCGGCACCCTGCTGGGCGGCGAGGAGCAGTGAGAAGGGGATCGGGCTCATGCTGCGGACTCGGGCCGGTGGCTGCGCGTGCGTCGAACGATGGCCAGGACGAAGCTGCCGAGGAGCAGGATGATCAGCACTCCACTGAGCTTCACGATGTTCAGGACCGTGGCCGTGTAGCGGCCCTGGGTGGGGTCGTAATGGAAGCAATAGAGGATCAGGCGGTCGATCGTCGAGAGCTCGCGGCCCGCGGCGCTTTCCTTGAGCGAGAGTTCGAGGGTCTTCGGATCGTAGGAGACCCCGTAGAGGTAGCGGGTGATCTTGCCCTTGGGGGAGAGCAGGACGAGGACCGCGGTGTGCGCGAACTGGCCCGCGGCGGGCAGGAACTTGTAACGGAAGCCCACGGCCTTGGTCAGGGCCTGGATCGCCGCCTGGTCACCAGTCAGCACTTCCCAGGCGTCGGATGAGGAGGACTCACGCCCGTATTCCCCCAGATAGCGCTCGCGGGTGGCGGCGGCGCGCTCGTGGGTCTCCTCCGGATCGATGCTGACGGTGAGCACCCGATAGTCGGAGCCCGCGTCCAGCTTCATCCCCTTCATGCCGCTGGCGAGCCCCGAGAGCTGGGTACTGCACAGCCCGGGGCAGTCGCTGTAGTTGAGGGTCAGGATCGTGGGCCGCGGGTCGGAACCATCGAAGAGTTCCCCGAGGCGAACTTCACGACCCTCGCAGTCGTGGAAGCGGAGATCGAGCGGAATCCGCGCACCGAGGTGTTCGTCCACCCCGACCTCGTCCGCACCGAACTGGAATTCGGCGGGAGGAGGGGTCTGCTGCGCAGCGGCCACCGTCGCCCCATAGAACAGGAACGAGACCAGCGACAGCGTGCGGAACGAGATCCAGGTCATGAACTCAATTTCCCTTGCCGACCTCCTTCACCACCGCGGCCATGGCCTCCTTGATCGGGGCCGCGCCACCGCTCTCGAGGGCGGCGCGTTGCTGCTTGCGGAGCTCCTCCAGGGTCCGGTTCCGGGTCGCGAGATCCTTGACCTCGTGATTGCGCTCCAGGCTGAGTTGGTACATGCCTTCGGCGCCCCAAGCGACGACCAGAGTGAGGATGCAACCCACCACTCCGATGGTCAGCAGGCGGATGACGTCGAGCTTGTCTCTTTCGGTGGACATCGGATCAGACGTTCTCGAAGGCGAGGGACTCGGGGAGCAGAGGATCGTTGACCGGGGCGAGGGGCCGGTCGCCGGCGAGGCGGGCCACCGCCGCGACGTAGAAGCCGCACAGGCCGAGGCTCGCGGAAACTTCCAACAGACCGAGGGGCAGGTGCTGCGAATCGTAAGCGGGCATCACCAACCAGGCCACGTCGAACCAGTGCATGACCAGCATGTAGAAGGCCCAGAAGCCGAGGATGGCGACCCGCCGCTTGGTGTGCCGGGACATGACCCCGGCGAAGGGGATCACGAAATGGCCGAAGACCAGGAGCCAGGAAATGGGCATCCAGGCATCCGTCTGGCGACGCAGGAACCAGGAAGTTTCCTCGGGCATGTTGCCGTACCAGATCAGCAGGTACTGCGAAATGGCAATGTACCCCCAGAAGAAGATGAAGGCGAACAGGAACTTACCGAGATCGTGGTAGTGCTCGACGGTGATCGCGCTGCGCAGGTTGCCCGAACGCTGGACCATCAGAGAGGCCAGGATCAGCCAGGCGAAGATCGCCACGACGCTGCCGGAGAAGTAGTAGACCCCGTACATGGTGCTGAACCAGGCCGGATCCAGGGACATCAGCAGGTCGAAGGAGGCGAAGGTGCTGGTCAGCGCGTAGAGGATCACCGCAATCGCGCTCCACCGGCGCGCGCGCTCGGAGGGCCGATAGTCGTCGGCGGTATCCTGGGCCAGGGAGTTGCGCAGGAAGAAGCGTCCCAGCAGCGACCAGACCACTCCGTAGAGGACCAGGCGCAGGCAGAAGAACCCCGGGTTGAGCCAGGCGGCCTTGCCCTCCACCACGGGAGCGGAGACTCCCTGAGGGTGCAACCACGGCCACAACAGTCCCCCGTGCTCCGCCCCAACCGGGGTGAACAACGGGTAGAGGAGCGGAAGACCCAGGAGGGCGGCGAACGGCAGGGCGCCAGCGGTGTACTCCGCGAGCCGTCGCACCGTCACGCTCCAGTGGGAGTTGGTGAGGTACTGGATGGCCACGAAGAAGAGCCCGCCCAGAGCGATGCTCAGTACGAAGGCGTAGCCCACCAGGTAAGCGTGGAAGAAACGCCGTAGTTCATCGCCCTGCAAAACCCCGAGTACGACCGCGAGCGCCAGCCCGAGAAACCCGACCAGGAGTCCGGTCCGCTTCAGGCGCCCGGTCAGCCCCGGGTCACGGACCTGATCCTGGATGTGCGTGGGAGTGCCGTGTTCCATCGCTGCCAGCCTCCTACTTCTGCTCCTCGGGTAGGGCGCGCTGCAGCGCCTTCATGTACAGGATGATCGCCCAGCGGTCGCGGGCCGGGATCTGCTGCCGGTATCCAGGCATGGTGTTGAGCCCATGGGTGATGGTGTTGAACACCTGGCCGGGAGGCTGGGCAGCGATCCGCGGCAGGCGCAGATCCGCCGGCTTGGTCCACGCCGCCTTGCCCTGCGCGGTGAGCTCGGTGGCGCGGAGGTCGACCATGCTGTTGCCGCTTCCGTCCAAACCGTGACAGGCCGCGCAGTAGATGTCGAAGCGTTCACGCCCCCGAGCCATCAGGGCATCGTCCACCGGCAGCGGCAGAGCGCTCGCCCAGGAACCGTCGGGCTGCTTGCCCGTCCAGAGGACGCTGCTCCGATCCAACTCGCCGCGGGCCACGGTGCCGGGAGGATCCTTGCGCATGGCCCGCCCATCCGCGAACAAGGGACTGGTGTTCTGTTGCTTGTACTTGCCCTGGAAGTCCATGTTCGGGACCAAGTGGATTCGGGTGTGTTCCGACTTGGAGTAACGAGCGCGGAAGATCAGGACCGGAGGGATCAAGGCCAGGGAAGTCATCAACCAGGCCAGACCGCGCACGGCGCGCGGCAACCGAGGACTCTCGTCGGGCACCGGAACGGTTTCGACCGCGAATGCTCCTAGATCAGCGAGGAAGGTCGGAGTCCGTTCGGCATCGAAGAGCGGGTCACGGCCCTCGATGACGAGATAGAAGCGATCAGCGGTGGCCCGCCGGAAGCGCCGTACTCGGAAGAGCGGATGGTACCACTTGGGCAGACTGTTCAGGATCAGCATGCCGAAGAAAGCCCCGAATGAGGCCAGCAGAATGGCGAGTTCGTAGCTGACGGGAACGGTGGCCGGAAGCCCGAAGAAGGGTTTACCCGAAATCTTGAACGGGTAATCGACCGCGTTCATCCACCATTGCATGAGGAAACCGAGACCGAGACCCAGCAAGCCTCCCCCGAGGACGATCCAGGGCAGGATGGTGGGCCGCACCCCCATCGCGTCGTCCAAGCCGTGGACCGGAAACGGGGTATGCGCGTCCCAATGCCGATACCCTCGTTCCCGCACCTTCTTGGCCGCGGCGACCAGGGAATCGACGTCCTCGAACTCCGCGAGCGCGCCGTAGAGCCGTTGCGTAGTGCTCATCTACTCGTCCTCCTCGCCAGGGGAATGATGGCCACCGTGTCCGGGATGGGCCTCGGGTAGCACTCCCTTGATCTCCGCCATCGCCACCATGGGCAGGAAGCGCACGAAAAGGAGGAAGAAGGTGAAGAACAGGCCGAAGCTGCCGACCAGGGTCAACACGTCGAAGACCGTCGGGTGGAAGTAGTGCCAGCTCGAAGGCAGGAAGTCACGCGCGAGCGAGGTCACGGTGATCACGAAGCGTTCGAACCACATGCCGATGTTCACGAAGATCGAGATCACCCAGATCAACCAGACGTTACGGCGCACCTTCTTGGACCAGAGGAGCTGGGGAATGAACACGTTGCAGCTCAGCATGATCCAACCCGCCCAGGCGTAATTGCCGAAGAAGCGGTTGAGGATCACGAAGCGCTCGAACTGATTGCCGCTGTACCAGGACATGAAGAACTCGATCCCATAGGCGTAACCGACCATCATGCTGGTGGCCATGAGGACCTTGCACATGTCCTCCACGTGGCGCATGGTGACGAGGTTCTTCAGGCCAAAGAATTGCCGCGCCGGGATCATCAGGGTCAACACCATCGCGAAACCGGAGAAGATCGCGCCGGC
>CAYVRL010000160.1:0-5803 GCA_964454065.1 uncultured Planctomycetales bacterium
CGGCGCATGGCTTCCAGGACCCGACGGTCCTGGATCCCGTAGCGTGCGAGCGAGCGCAGCAAATCGACGGCTTCCAAGAGACTCCCTCCACGGGAATTGTACGACTTTCCGGGATCGCCGCGGGCGACGCGCGGGGCGCGGCGAGAGTAGGATGCTCGCGTGCAGGCTCCCCCCGCGCTCGGAGGCGACGCGCTCTGGAACCTCGACTGGGTGTTCCTGGGTTTCCTCGCCTATGTCCTGACCGGCCTGTTCATGTTCTCGAGCATCGGCCGGGGCCGCCCTTCCTATCGCTTGCAGGTCATCTTCGGCACCGCCGCCAACAGCCTCGGTTCGCTGCGCGATGCCATCCACGCCAAGGCTCGCGGTCAGGCTGCTGCGCTCTTCTTCTGTCTGGGTTCGCTGTTGCTGCTCGCGGGCTTCCTCTTCCCCGGTCCTTCCTCGCCCGTGGTCCTCGCGGTAGGCGGGGTCGCGTTGCTCGCCCTGGGTCTGATCTATCTCCTCCTCCTCGATCGTTTCGTCGCCCGAACGCTGCGCCGTTCCTTGCGCCGCCACCTGCAGCAATATCCCTTCGATTTCGAAGGGAACATCAACTTGACCCGCGACATCGGCAAGTTGTTCGGGGTGCCCTCCGGGGCCGACGACACCTTGGAGTCCTACGTGGCCAAGGTTCGCGCCGCCCTCGGGATCACCGAAGCTCCTTCCCGCTTGTTCGGTCGGCGCGGAACTCGGAGGTAACCCGCTCGCCTCCCATCCGTCTTCCTGGCGTGGTGAGCCGTGCCGGGGTCTTGTTCGATTTGCTGTCGTGGCCGGTCTGTCTGGCCTGTGGTGGCCCTCTGGATGACGGACACCTGTGCAGCGAGCGTTTCTGCGCCGTCTGTCGGGCGGGCTGGTCTGCTCGTCCGACTGCCTTTTCCCTGGGGCGGGGTGCCCGGGTGGCTGCGGTCTGGGAATACGAAGGGACCGCCCGTCGCCTGATCGTGCGCGCGAAGGAGGAACCCCACGGCCCTTGCTGGAGGCTGTTGGCCCTGGCCCTGGAGGGTCTGATCCCTCCTCGGGAAGGGCCGCGGCCCGTGGTGGCGGCCCCGCCCTCCTCCGGTCGTCGGGGCTGGCACTTGGCGGCGGTCCTGGCCCGCGAGCTGCGCCGACGCCGCGGCCTCCCTCGGGGCCCGCGGTTGCGACGCCGGGTTCGTCGCCCGCCTCAGGCGAGCTTGGATGGCCGCAGTCGGCGCACGAACCTCCGTTTCAGCATGGAAGCGCGTCCGATGCCGGGGGCCCGGGCTCCGACCGCGGTGTGGCTGGTGGACGACGTGCTGACCACCGGGGCCACGGCCCGGGAGTGCGCCCGGGCCTTGCGGGCGGTCGGGGTTCGCCGCTTGGGGGTGCTGGTGCTGGCGCGCTCCTTGCCGGGTCGTCGTCGCGGCTAGACTTCCGGGGATGCGGGTCCTGCACCTCGACTTGGCTTCCGGTGTCGCCGGCGACATGCTGCTCGCCGCTTCGATCGACCTCGGTGCGCCCCGTGAGCCCTTGGAGGCTCTGCTCGCCGCCCTCCCTCCCGGCCTGGAATGGGAACTGCGCCGCGACCGGCGACGAGGGATCGCCGGCACGCGCTTCCAGGTGACGGTCACGGGCCCTCCGGCCGAGCGGCATCTGGCCGAAGTCGAGGAGCTCCTGGAAGCCCTGCCGATGGCGCCCGGTGCCCGGCAGCGGGCCCGGCGCGCCTTTCGCCTCCTCGCCGAGGCCGAAGCACGGTGCCACGATTGCTCTCCGGAAGCCGTCCACTTCCACGAGGTCGGAGCGCTCGACGCACTGGCCGACATCGCGGGGGTCTGCGTGCTGTGGGACGCCCTCGGCGTGGAAGCGGTGGTCGGGGGGGCCGTGGCCCTCGGAAGCGGCACCGTGGACTGTGCCCACGGGCGGATGCCGGTGCCCGCTCCGGCCACGTTGGAACTCTTGCGAGGGCTGCCGGTTTGCGGCCGAGAGCTCTCCGGCGAACGGGCCACGCCCACCGGGGTGGCCCTGCTTCGCGCCTGGGATTACCGGCCCGATCCCGGCTGGCCCGCCCTGCTGGAGGGGAGTGGCACCGGGCTCGGCCTGCGGGATCCCTCCGACCGCCCCAATCTGCTGCGCGCATCCCTGCTCCGGGTGGAGGATCCGGGGGAAGGCGAGGAAGTCGTGGAACTGCGCATCTGGGTGGACGACCTGAGCGGAGAGTTCCTCGGCGACGCCCTCGCGGGTCTGCTGGCGGCCGGGGCCCTCGAGGCCTACGCGCTGGCGGGGATCGGCAAGAAGGGTCGGCCTGGGCAGGAGGTCGTGGTCCTCGTTCCGGCGGCGCGGGCGACGGAACTGGAGGAACGGGGCCTGCGCCTGCTGGGCACGCTGGGGCTGCGGCGCGCGGTCCAACGGCGGCGGCTGCCCCGCGCCGTGGAGACCCGCGAAACCCCCCTCGGCCCCTTGCCCTTCAAGATCGTTCCTTCCTCCGCGGAAGGTGGCGGTGCCGGGGAGATCGCCAAGGTGGAGTTCGAGGCCCTGCGCCGCCGCGCCGAGGAACTGGGGCTGACTCCCCTCGAGGCCCTGCGTCGTCTGCGTTCGTGAAGGTCTGCGGTCGTTTGGCGCCGAGTCCCACCGGGGTGCTCCATTTCGGCAACGCCCGCACCTTCCTGCTGGCCTGGCTGGATCTGCGCTCTCGCGGGGGCGAGGTCTGCTTGCGCATCGAGGATCTGGACGGTCCTCGCGTGCGCCTGGAGGCCGTGGCCGCCACCCTGGAGGATCTCGCGTGGATGGGCCTGGACTGGGATCGCGGTCCCCTCTTCCAGAGCCGTCGCCTGGACCGCTATCGGGAGGTCCTGGCTCGGCTCGCGGAGCGGGGCTTGGCCTATCCCTGCGTTTGCACACGGCGGGACGTGGAGCGGGCGGCGAGCGCGCCCCACGCCGGGGAGGACGGGCCGCGCTACCCCGGAAGCTGCCGCGGTCGCTACGCCGATGCCGAGGAAGCGCGTCGGCTCAGCGGCCGGGAACCCTGTTGGCGTTTCGCGGTGCCGCCCGGAGCGGTGGTCGATTTCGAGGATCGCTGCGCCGGGCCCCAGCATTTCGAGGTGGATCGGGTGCTGGGCGACTTCGTGATCGGCAAGCGTGATGGCACCCCCGCCTATCAGCTCGCGGTGGTGGTGGACGACGCCGAGCAGGGAGTGAACGAGGTCCTTCGTGGGGAGGATCTGCTGGCCAGCGCCGCGCGGCAGGAGTTGCTCTACCGCGCCCTGGGGATGCCGTCACCCCGCTGGGCTCACGTGCCGCTGGTGGTCGGCCCCGATGGCAGGAGACTCGCCAAGCGCCATGGGGATTCCACCCTGCGCGCCTTTCGTGAGGCCGGGGGTCGCCCCGAGCAACTGGTCGGGATGCTGGCCGCGTGGAGCGGCCTCGCGGAGGAGGGCGCGGAGCTGCGCCCCACGGACTTGATCAGCGACTTCGCGCTGGCGCGGGTGCCGCGGGAGCCGGTGCGATGGTACGGGCCAGGGCGCTGATCGCGAATCCCACTCCGTAGGGGCGCCCGTAGTCGTTCATGTAGTAGTCGAACATGCTGCCGTCGGGGTCCTGCGTCTTCAGGATGTGCCGCCAGAGCTGGGGAGCCCAGCGCGCACGGTCGGCGGCGGGAAGGGCGGCCAGCACTCCGGCCGCGTAGTGGTGGCCGAAGAAGTAGAAGTAGCCGGAGTTGTAATACCAGGCTTCGTGGGGGATCGGGCGCTGGAAGGCCAGATCCAGGAAACGGTGTTCGCCGAAGAAGGCGCGCAAGCCCTCGCGCAGTTCAGGGAGGCCAATGGGAGTTTGGAACCCGGCTCGGCGGGCGCGGTAGAGGGCCAGGTTGCAGACCTGGATGCGTCCCAGCGAGCCGCGTACCTGGTCGATGTTGCCGGGACCGCCGGGAGTGGGGAAGGGCTCTACGTTGTAGGTGTAGGCACCGCTGGGTAGGCGGCAGTGCTCGAGGATCCCCACCGCGCGGGCGAGCCGCCGGGAGTCCACGTTCCAGCCCAGGGAGCGGGCCTGGAGCAGGTCCAGGACCACCACCGCAGTGGTGAAGGAATTGGCCCAGAAGGGACGCTCGGCCTTGGTCTCGTCGGCGTAGTAGGCCCAGCCTCCTTGGGGAGTCTGGTAGGCGTTCAGCCGATCCATCAACCGCTCCCCGCCCTCTCGGAAAGCCATCCGGCGGGCGGTGGAATCCTCTCCCGCGTAGCGGGGATCGGCGGCGGCGCGAACCAGAGCGGCCAGGCCGTACACATAGGCCCAGACGTTGTCGGTGTCCCAGTCGCTGGGGCGTTTGACCATCGCGTGGGCCAGGAGGAAATCCAGGCCCCGGTCGAAGGCGCGCTGGGTGGGAGGATTCGCCGGGCAGTCGAGGAGCCCGATGCAAGCGACTCCGGTGGTTCCCGCCTGCCAGCTCCGGTGGGTCTCGGGGTTGCTCCATTCGCCGTCGTAAGCGCCGGGGTCACCCCAACCGCCCCAGGAACCGTCCTCGTTCTGGTGGGCGAGCAGCCAGGCGCGGCCGCGTTCCATGGCTCGTCGGGCGTCGGCGGCGCTGGGCGGGTGCACGACCTGGGTGGCCAGGAGCAGCGCCGCGATCATTCCGCGTTCTCGTCGTCGCCTTCGTTCCGTTCCTCGAGTTCCTGGACGTGGCGCTCGGCCTCGCCGATGTCGTGCTCGGCCTGGAGTTCGGCCTCATGGAGAGCCATCTCGGCGAGTTTCACCGCCCGCTCGGCGGCATCGACCTCCTGCTGATGTTCTTTCTCCTCCAGGGGGAGAGTGGTCTCCCGCAGGTGCTGCAATTCCTGTTGGGCGAGATCGACTTGGGCTTGGATCCGAGCGAGATTGCGTTTGGCGCGAGCCAGAACGATGTCCTCGGTCCCCTTCGCGAGTTCGTCCTTGCCGAACATCGACTGGAGTTGCTGGAGTTCCTCCTGGGCGTCCTGGAGATCGTCCTGGTTGCTCTTCAGATCGAGTTCGGCTTCGGCGATGCGGGCCGGGACCTCGTGGCCGCGGAAGTCCTCCAGCCGGGCGCGAGCCAGTTCCAACTCCACGCGCTGGTCGGCCAGATCGCCTTCCGCCTGGGCCCGCGCTTCCTGGGCTTGCAGTCGGGTCAGCTTGAGCTCGGCTCGCGCGCTTTCGAGGTCCGCGGCGAGGTCGCCCGATTCCGCGTCTTCCTCGTCGGCGGACGAGTCGTCCTGATCGGAGTCCTCCTCGTCTTGCCAGGAGTCCGTGTCGGAATCGGCGGTGTAGGTGGATTCGTGATCCGGCACCCGAAGGGCGAAGACGCAGGAGGGCAGCGCCAGCGCGCAACCGAACAACAGGAGGGGAAGCAGTCGCATGCCCTCCAGGATGCCATTTCCGCGGGGGGAAGCAATCCGCACTTTGGATTCCAAGGAGCGGATTCCTCGGAGGATCTTCCCGTGTTTCGGCTTCAGCCCCGTCCCCTTCCCTTGCTGTACCTGCCGGGGTGTGATATAGAGAAGCTACTCGGCTCTTGGCTCCGGAGCGGGTTCCTACACCGGGAGTCATCCACCCGTGAGAGCCTCCTTCCAGTCCTCTCCCGTTTCCCTGGTTGCCCTAGCCATGCTCTTCCTGGCTGGGGTCTCGAGTTTCCATTCCCCCAGAGTCTCAGCGATCGAGTTGGACCATCCCGATCCGGTGGTCCTCCCCCAGGGGATGAGGACTTTTGACCGCTTCGGAGAGGGCAATCTTCCGGTGGCGGGTCCCTGTCTGGAGCTGATCTGGGTACGGAATCTCAAGTGCAATCCCGAGACCGGGGTGTGCACTT
>CAYVRL010000161.1:0-5793 GCA_964454065.1 uncultured Planctomycetales bacterium
AAGGAGGCGCCCAGGATCGCGCAGTTGACCGCGATCAGGGGTAGGAAGACCCCGAGCGAGGTGTAGAGTTTGGGGGCGAAGCGGTCGATGGTCATTTCCACGATCTGCACCACTGCGGCGATGGTCGCGATGTAGGCGATGAAGCCGAGGAAGGAGAGATCCACCTTGGCCAGCGAGGGATCCACCCAGGCCAGCGCCCCGTCCTTGAGCAAGTACTGGTAGATCACGTTGTTGAGGGGCACCGTGATCGCCAGCACGAAAGTCACCGCCAGACCCAGGCCCATCGCGGTGTCCACTTTCTTGGAGACGGCCAGGAAGGAGCACATCCCCAGGAAGAAGGCCAGCGCCATGTTCTCGACGAACACGGACTTGAGGAAGAGATTGAACAGTTCCATCGTCGAGCCCTCCTATTCCTTGTCCTGCATGGAGGGGGTGACCGAGCGTTGAATCCAGATCAGGATCCCGATCAGGAAGAAGGCGCCCGGGGAGAGGAGCATCAGGCCGTTGGGTACGTACCAGCCGCCGTTGTTCGTGGTCGCCATGATCGTGTGGCCGAGGATCTTGCCGGAGCCGAAGAGTTCCCGGCAGAAGGCCACGGCGATCAGGATCGCGCTGTAGCCCAGTCCGTTGCCCAGGCCGTCCAGGGCCGCTTTCCAGGGGGGATTGGCCATCGCGTAGGCCTCCGCGCGACCCATCACGATGCAGTTGGTGATGATCAGGCCGACGAAGACCGAGAGTTGCTTGCTGACCTCGAAGAGATAAGCGCGCATGATCTGGTCGGCGACGATCACCAGCGAAGCGATCACCGCGAGCTGGACGATGATCCGCACGCTGCCGGGAATCCGATTGCGGATCAACGAGATCGAGACGTTCGAACCCATCGTCACCAGGGTCAGGGCCGCGGACATGACCAGCGCGGTTTCCATCTTGGTGGTCACCGCGAGAGCCGAACAGATGCCGAGAACTTGGAAGGTGATCGGGTTGTTGACGTGCAGCGGATCGAGCAGGGCCTTGCGGGATTCCTTGTTCATTCCTTCGCCCCCTTTTGCTTCTGCGCGGTCAGGAAGGGGCCGTAACCCTCGTCCCCGAGCCACAGGTGGATCATGAAACTGACCGAACGGCTGGTGATCGAGGCCCCCGAGATCCCGTCCACGTCGTAGGTGGGATCCTCGGTATGGCCGTGCTTGGTGACCCGCAATGCCAGCTCCTTGCCGCGGTGGATCTTCTTGCCGCGCCATTGAGCTTTCCACAGCGGGTTCTCGACCTCACCCCCCAGGCCGGGGGTTTCCCCTTCATCGTAGTAGGTGATTCCGCGGACGGTTTCCAGGTCGGGTTCCAGGGCCAGGTAGCCGTACATGGTCGACCACAGCCCGTTGCCCCAGATCGGCAGGACCCAGCACTCCTTGCCCGGTGTCATCACGTGGCAGACGAAGAGCTTGTCGGGCAGCGCCGGAACCTGGGCTTGGTTCACCGAGGGGGTGCTCTGAGCCGGATCCTTGGCCGCCTTCACCACGTCGTAAGTGCCGAATTCGACTTCCTCGAGGATCTCGCCGCTGCGGCGGTCCGCCGTGTAGCAGTGGACGTCCGCGAAGGCCCGGTCGACCTCGGCCTTGGTGGGATGGGCGCCTTCCTCGAGTAGGCCAGCGACCAGCAGGATGTTCTTCTGCTGGAAGAGCGCCTTGTTGATCTCCTGCTTTTCCTTGAGTCCCACCGCGAAGAGGGACACCACCAGCGAGCAGACCAGGCAGACGACCAGCGCGAAGAAGAAGATGTACTTGTTACTGAAGTCCAAGGCGCTGCTCCCTACGCTTGATGTTGGCCTTGACCACGTAGTAGTCGATCACGGGGGCGAAGATGTTCATGAAGATGATCGCGAGCATCGTTCCCTCGGGGTAGGCCGGGTTCAGCACCCGGACCAGTACGGTCAGCACGCCGATCAGCGCGCCGTAGATCCAGCGACCGCGGTCGGTCTGAGCCGCGGAGACCGGGTCGGTGGCCATGAACACGGTGCCGAAGGCGTAACCTCCGACCACCAGATGCCAGTACCACGGGATCGCCATGTAGTGCTCGGGGCTGGGCGCGAGCAGATTGAGCAAGCTGCTCATCGCGATCATGCCGAGGAGGCTGCCGAGCATGATCCGCCAGCTCCCGATCTGGGTGAAGATCAGCACCGCGGCTCCGACCAGGCAGAGCAAGGTGCTGGTCTCGCCCATCGATCCGGGCATCGTGCCCAGGAAGGCGTGCCACCAATCCACGTGGGCCAGCGCCGCGGTGCCCTCGCCGTAGAAATGGGCGAGCGGAGTGGCACCCGAGAAGCCGTCCACCCAGGCCTCGTGCCCGGCCACCCAGACCTGATCACCCGAGATCTGCGCCGGATAGGCGAAGAACAGGAACAAGCGCCCGGTCAGCGCCGGATTGAGGACGTTCATCCCGGTACCGCCGAAGACCTCCTTGCCGATGAGGACTCCGAAGGCGACCCCGAGAGCCACTTGCCAGAGCGGGATCGTGGGGGGGAGGATCAGCGGGAAGAGCAACCCGGTGACCAGGAAGCCCTCGTTGATCTCGTGCTTGCGGACGATCGCGAACACGGTCTCGATCCCGCCTCCCACCGCCATCGTGACTACGTAGACGGGCAGGAAGCGGAACAGGCCGTGGAGGAAGGCGGCCAGGACGTCCACGTCCCCGATCCCGGTGGCCTGGCCCGTGGCGATCGCCCGTTGCAGACCGACGTTGAACATCGCCCACAAGGTGCAGGGGATCAAGGCGATGACCACCGTGACCATGGTGCGCTTCAGATCGATGCCGTCGCGCACGTGCGGCCCCTCGCTGGTCCGCTGTCCGGGGGTGTAGAGGAAGCTATCCATCGCCTCGTAGAGGGCGTGGAACTTCTCGAGCCGACCGCCCTTCTCGAAGAGCGGAGCCATCTGGTCGAGCTTCTTGCGCAGGAATGACATCTAGCCCTCCTTCTCGCTGCGAGTGAGCATGTCGCGGAGCATGCTGGTGATGGGCATCTTGGAGGGGCAGACGTACTCGCAGAGGGCGACGTCCTCCTCGACGAGTTCGAGCAAGCCCAGTTTCTCCGCGCCCTCCAGGTCGTCGCTGGCGAGTGCCCGGACCAACTGGGTGGCCATGATGTCCATCGGCAGGACCCGGTCGTAGGAGCCGATCGGGACCAGGGCGCGCAGGCTGCCGTTGGTGTCCGTGTCGAAACGGAGTTCCTTGCGGAAGAATTTGGCGAGCGCCGCGTTGGTGAAGGTGTGGCGTTTGCCGAAGGGGCTCGCCCAGGACAGGAACTCCCGTTGGGGCTGGTCGTCGAGGACCGCGACCTGGTTGGCGAAGCGGCCCAAGTAGCCCTGGTCGCTGCCGGGCGGGGATGTGTGCCCGGAGAGCACGGAGCCGGAGATGACCCGGGGATGCTCCACCGCGAGCCGCCCTTCCACCAGGTCGGCGGTGGGAGCTCCGCGGCGGGTGCGCAGCAGCGCGGGGGTGGAGACCCCGGGACCGACCACCGCGACCACGCGTTCGGTGGACAACTGGCCGGTCAGGAGGAAGGCTCCGAGATCCGCGACGTCCTGGTAGCCGATGTGCCAGGAAATCCGGCCGGGAGCCGCGGGTTCCAGAGCGTTGATGTGGACGCTGGGGTTGCCCGCGGGATGGGGGCCGGAGAAGGCCTGGTGGCGCACTTCGGGAGGGGTGAGCGTGCTCCAGTCCTCCTTGGCCCGGGTGCAGAGCCAGACCGGGCCGGAGATCAGCCGCCCGAGTGCGGCCAGCCCGCAGCGGAAGGCTTCCTCGCGACCGGCGAGCACCGCCAGCGGGGGCGGGGCCAGGGGCTCACTGTCCATCGCGGTGACGAAGAGGGCCCGGGGTTCGGCATCGCTGGCCGGGACCTTGCCGAAGGGTCGTTGTCGCAGCGCCTGCCACAGACCACTGCGCAGCAGCGCGGCGCGCAGCTCGGCCCCTCCCGCCTGAGGGCCGGGGTGGGGCAGCTCCGCCTGCCGGGCGCGACCGTCCAACTCCACGACCACGGACTGGATGGCGCGGCGTTTTCCCCGATGGACGGCAATGACCTTGCCGCTGCCCGGGGAAGTCAGCGGGGCGGCTTCGTCGCGGCGGTCACAGACGAGCGGTTGTCCGAGCAAGACTTCCTCGCCCACGTGGACGAGCAGCTTGCCCTTCATGCCGATCGATTCCTGCGGCTTGATGGCGACCGTCCGAATCGGCGGACCGTCCTCGATCGCGGTCGAGGCGAGGCCGCCGTGGATGGGCACATCGAATCCCTTGCGGATCTTGATGACGGACATCGGGCCTGGGTTCTGCGGGGTGCAGGGAAGAGAAAGAGATTCCGAGGAGGAATCGCAGGACCCGGGCGGGGCGGCCGGAGCGCGGAGGGAGCAACCGGGGGCGGCGCCCTGGAATCCGGTCGGAGATTGTAGGGATCCCGGTCGAGACTAGCGCAGTTTCAAGTCGAAAACCCGGCCCTTGGTTCCGATTTCCACCTCGGTCGACAAGGTCTTTCCCTGGGGCCCGGAGACTTGGAGTCGATAATGGCCAGGCGGGAGGTTTTCGAAGGCGTAGCGGCCCTTTTCGTCCAGGAGGCAGTAGCGAGGATGCCCCGAGGGGTGGTCCTCGCCCTTCCTCGGGAGCGGCTCGAGCGAGGCGTAGCCGTGGTCGGGGTCGTCGGCGGTGATTCCCAGGCCCAGGATCCGCCCGCGCAAGAAACTGCCCCGCTGGAGCTGGATCAGGTCCAGGTCCCGGAGGGAAGTCCCATCGAGGGTGAGGGGTGGGGACTCATAGGGGAGATAGTCGGGATCGAGGATCCGCAGGAAGTACTGCCCGGCGGCGAGGTTCGAAAAGAGGTAGCTGCCCTCGGCGTCCGTGCGGGTTCGGGCCCCGGAGGCATTGTCCGAGAGGGTGTAGCTGCTTCCGTGGCCGTTCTCGTCCACCACCGAGAAGCCGTAGATCTGGTCCTTTCGGGCCGCGCCGACGGGAATGAGTTGCACCCGAGCCCCCACCACCGGGCCGGAGGGGCCGCCCACCCGGCCGTGGAGGCTGCCGCTTCCCAGTTCGATCCGCAGCGTCTGGGAACCGGGGAGGAGGTGGACCGGCTTCGAGACCACCGGACTGGCGGCGCTGGCGCGGGCGAGGAGTCGATAGTCCCCGGGCGGGGCGGGGGGGAGCCGCCGCCTTCCCCGGCCATCCGCCCGGAGCATGGCGTGGGGGTCGGGATCGGAATCCTGATAGCGGTGGCCCAGGGTGCCGACCAGGGCTCCGGGGGCGGGGCGTCCTCCCCGCAGGACCTGGACGGTCACGAAGGCCAGGTCCTCGATCCGGATCTCCTCCCGGCGCACTTCCCCGGGCCGGAGTTCGAGGTCGAGGAGGGTCGGGTCGGTCTGGAGTCCCTCGAGATCCCTCAGGAGCGCATAGCGGCATCCGCGGAGTTCCGGCCAAGAAGCCAAACCCGCGGAGTCGGTGCTTCGCTTCAGGCCGTCGGGCGAGCTGCCGTCGAGCGGGCGGAGCAGGAGCCCCAGATCCGCGATCGGCTCGCCCTGGTCGTCCACCGCCCGAATCCGCAAGCTGGCGGCCACTTGCAGGATCACTTCCTCCTCCCGATCGGAGCCTCCCGATAGCGCGATGGAGAAACCCTGGGCGAGCATGCCTGCAGCCCGGACTTCCACCTCGAAATCCCCCTGGAGGTTGGCGAAATGGACCCTTCCCTGGGCGTCGCTCTCGCTCCACCAGGCCCGCTGGCCGAAGGTCTTGGCGAACTGAGTGGGGGAGAGTTAGAAGGCCACT
>CAYVRL010000162.1:0-5717 GCA_964454065.1 uncultured Planctomycetales bacterium
GTGACTTCGCTCCTGGTGCTGTGGGCGATCCTGCACTCCGAACGCCCCGCGGACGCCGACCACCCCTGGGGACACGGCAAGGCGGAGGGCCTGATCTCCCTCTTCCAGGCGGTCCTGATCCTGGCCTCGGGTCTGGCTCTGGCCTGGCAGATCGTGGAACGGGCCCTGGGCGAGGCCCCCCCCATTGCCCTGCCCTGGCTGGGGATCCTGGTGATGGTCGCAAGCTCCATCGGGACCATGCTTTGGATCGCCCGCCTGCGCAAGGTTGCCCGCTCCTCCGGCTCTCCCGCCCTGGAAGCCGATAGCGCCCACTACAGCACCGACGTGATGATGAATATCGGGGTCGTCGCGGGACTGGCACTCTCCTCGCTCCTGGGCGGAGCCACCTGGCCCGACCTGGTCGTGGGCGGAGGCATCACCCTGCTGATCCTGAACACCGCCCGCGAGATCTTGCTCCAGGGCATCGGCAATTTGATGGACCGCGGGCTGGACCCTCGGCAGGAGGCGCGGGTCCTCTCGGTGGTGCGCGGCTTCGCTCCGGAGGTGAGCGGTTTCCACGATCTGCGCACCCGTAGTTCGGGAGCCGAGATCTTCCTGGAGCTGCACCTGGACCTCGCCAACGACATGAGTTTCGTCGCCGCCCACGACCTGAGCGAGCAGGTGGGACGAGCCCTGGAGCACGCCCTGCCCCGCAGCCGGGTCACGGTCCACGCCGACCCCCTTTGAAGGGCCTAGCCCCCCCTCGGACGGGAAACGCTCCTCCCCCTCGAGTGCCTCCACCACGGCCCTCCAGATCCTCCCAACCGATCCAAACGCTGGTCTTGGGTCTGGTCGATGGAAACTCGCCGATATGACCTTCGATTCAAGGATCGAAGCCTTCTCCGATCGTCTCGATGATCGAGCCCGTTGTCCGGGTCCCCGAGGAGTAGCGTGCGCAGGGATCCCATGGGTTCGTCGAGGGAGTCGAGGTCTCCGCCTTTCGAGGCGAGGGAAGCTTTTTCGGTAGAATGAAGGGTTGCGGCATTCGATCCTCCCCTCTGAAGCCGCGGAAGGACCGCTCCTCGCCGTCACCGCCTCCACCCCCTCGTGTAGCCACCACCATGACCCGCGAACCCGAAGTCCTCGAAGTCGCCGAATTCCTCGGTGACGGAATCTCCACGGAACTGTCCCGAGCGATCCATCGGGTCGCGGACCGTCTGCCCATCGACCTGCGCTTCTTCCCGGTCGACTTGAGCCTGGAGCGGCGCCGCAAGGATGCGGAAGCCGCCTACACGGAAGCACTTCAGGCGATCGGCGAGCACCGGGTGGCCATCAAGTACCCCACGGTCACCGAGAGCGAGAGTCCCAACAAGGTACTCCGCGATCGCTGCCACTTCTCGGTCATCCACCGCCCGGTGGCGAGTCTGCCCGGAGTGCCCACCCGTCATGACGGCGAGGTGGATCTGCACGTGGTCCGGCTTGCGGTGGGCGGCACCTACGAGGACGCGGGACGGCGCATCGGTACGCAGGCCGCGGTCTCGATCCGGGTCATCGAGCGACGCCCGAGCTGGCACGCTTGCCAGTTCGCCTTCCACTTGGCCAAGCGGCTGGGATGTGGGGTGGTCAGCGCCTCCAAGTACACGATCCAGCGCGCGACCGACGGCCTCTTCGAGGAAGTCGCCGCCGAGGTCGCGGCTCTGCACCCCGAAGTCCCCCACCACGCGGAACTCTTCGACGCCTTGCTGGCCAAGCTGATCATGCGGCCCGAGGACTACCGAGTGGTGGTCACCCCCAACGAATACGGGGATTTCCTCTCCGACGCCGCCTGCGGGATGATCGGTTCGATCGGGGTCGGCGCGAGCGCCAGTTACGCCTTCGACGATACCGGGGAACCGGTACTCGCCATGTTCGACCCCGCTGGCGGCACCGCCCCGGACATCGCCGGACGAGGGACCTGCAACCCCGCGGCCGCGTTGCTCGCCCTGGCCATGCTCCTCAAGCACTGCGGGTACCGCGGCGTGGGGGCGATGCTCGACCGCACGGTCCGGGAACGGATCGGCGCCGGTCGGACCACCCGCGACCTCGGCGGTACCCTGAGCACCGATGAGTTCACCGAGGAAATCTGCGCCGGACTCCGGGGGGCCGGAGCCGCCGTCTCCGGCGCGGAGAACTGATCGCTCGGTTCCGCGGGTCCCGCATGCGAGCCTGCGACGCTTCGCCGCTGGAGTCGGATCACAGAGCGCGGGCCGCGCGGGGCAAGCGGTCGCGGCTTTCCTCGGCCTCCTGCTCCTGACCCGCGAACTGGACACCGCCGCCTTGGGCCTCTTCGGGGTTTACGAAGCCCTGTTCGCGGTGCTGGACGTGATCGTGGACGGAGGCAGTGGAAGCGCCCTGATCCGCCGCTGCGGTGCCCAGCCGGAGACCCTGCGGAGCAACCTCCGCGCCGCACTGGGTTATCGGCTCGCGACCTGGTCGCTGGCCGCCGGGGGAGCCTTCCTCTACGCCGCCTTCGACTCCAAGGTGAGCACGACGGATCCAGGCCTGCTCCTCTGCGTGGCCGCACTCGGCGGCGGCCTGGCGCGGCGCCGGGTGGTTCTCTTCCACTTGCGCCTGCGCTTCGGTTTCCCCGCTCTCCTCTCGGCGGCCAGCGCCTGGTGCGCCCTCGGAGGGATGATGCTGCTCGCGCTGCGAGGGATCCATGCTCCGCTCGCCTACCTCGGGGTGGTCTGGAGCGCACGCGCCGCCGGGGACCTGGTTCTGGCCTGGCGAGCGGGGCCGTTGTTGCGCAGCTATCCACGGAGGGAAGTCCCTGACGCCCCGGCCGATTTCCGAGACCACGAGAGGAGCAGTTTCACCCTGGAGGCCTCGACTCTGGGCTTGGGAGCCTTGGTTCGGGAGTGCTACGGGCGTCTGGACATGTTCCTGGTCCGCGCTCTGCTCGGCACCTCTGCGGCGGGCATCTACACCCCGGTTCGCAAGACCTTCAATCTGGCCCTGCAATTCCCCGCCTACGTGGGTGCGGTGGCGATGCCCGCTCTGTCCGCCCGCGCGAAGGAGGATCCCCTCGCGATGCGGCGCGCCTGCCTGACCTACGCTCGCCACCTGGCCACCTTCGCGATTCCAGCCGCTCTGATCGCGACTCCCCTCGCCGCCCCCTATCTGAAACTGGTCTTCGGAGCCGATTTCCTCCCGGGAGCCGCGGCCCTGCGCATCCTGGCGTGGACCGCCGCCCTGATCTTCCCCGGCTCCGTTCTGCTGGTCGGCGTCGTGGCCCGAGGCCGTGCCCGAAGTGCCCTGGTGATCTCCGGCGTGGCCTTGGCGGTGACGGTAGTCGGCAGTGTGGGCCTGATCCCGCTCTGGGGATTGGCCGGGGCCGCCACGGCCCGGTTGGTCGCCGAGGGAGTGGTCGTGGTGGGGGGGACGTCTCGATCATGAGTCTGGCCCAGGAGGGTTACGGGTCCTTCGGAAACGGGCATCCAGCGAACTGGGCCAGATTCCGCGTGGGGATGGATGTGCGCCCCGCCCTGGTCCCCGGCGCCGGCATCTCGCGTTACACCCGCGAACTCGTCGCGGCGCTCACTCGTCTGCCCGAAGGCCCTTTCCTGGAAGCCTATGCCCCGACCTGGCGGGTCGAGCGTCCGGTACGAACCCCGGCGAGCTGGGTGGCGGATCGCTTCCGACTCCATCACGGGTTCTTGCCCGCGAGGTTCGCCACCCGCATCCATCGCCTCCCGGGTCTGGATGCCGGACGCTGGCCGGCGCGGGTGGAGGTCTTCCATTGGACGGATTACGTCTACCCCATGGTGCGCAGCGCCGCCGTGGTCCTCACCTTGCACGATACCGCTTTCACGGTGGATCCATCCTTCCACGGTCCCAATACCCCGGTCCTGTTGGCACGGGTCCGGAGCGCCCTGCCCCATGCACATCGGGTGATCGTGGTCAGCGAACCCGGTCGCACGGACGCGGAGCGGATGGGGATCGATCCGGAACGGATTCGGGTGGTCCCGAACGGGGTCGAGCCGCGCTTCCGGCCCCTCGCGCGCGGAGCAGCGGAACGGGGCGGGCCGCACCCCGAGTTCCTGCTGACGGTGGGAACCCTGGAACCGCGCAAGAACCACCTCCGCCTCTTGCGGGTCCTCGAGGAACTCTGGGATCGAGGGGCCGCCCCGGACTGGGTCCTGGTCGGTCGCGTCGGCTGGGAATGCGAGACCTTGCTGGCGGCACTGCGCACCTCCCGGCACGCCCACCGCATCCACTGGAAAGGCCGCGTGGACGAGGAGGAGTTGCTCCCCCTTCTTCAGAGCTGCACCGCGCTCCTCTATCCCTCCCTGTACGAAGGCTTCGGCCTACCGGTCCTGGAAGCGATGGCCTGCGCCAGGCCGGTCCTGGTCGGATCCGAGACCGCCCCCGCCTGGGTGGCCGGAGAAGCTGCGGTCGCCGTGGATCCCCGTGATCCCGAGGCCCTGCGCAACGGAATCCTCCGGATCCTCGCGGACCCCGTCTGGCGAACGGAAGCTGGAACCGCTCTCGCCGAACGGGCGGCCCGCTTCCGCTGGGACGATTGCGCCCGACGGACGCTCTCGGTCTATCGAGAAGCCCGGGAAGTGTTCCTCACCGAGAGGGAGACGAGCGGATGAGGGTGGTCCTGGATGTCTCCGCGCTCGCCGTGGATCCGCCCACCGGGGTGCAGCGGGTGATCCTCCAGCTCCTCCGTGGCTTGCAGCGGCAAGGCCGACGGCACCAGTATCTGTTGGTGGCGCCGCGGAAACCGCGCCTCCTTCCCGAACTTCCGCAATCCATCTTCACTCTTAGGGAAGTGAAAGGAAGTCGACTCTGGCGTCAACGTTTCTCGAAACGAATCGTAAATGATTTTCACGCGGATCTCTGGCACTCGCCAGTCCAAGCGATTCCCTTGCGACTTCCGGTACCGGTGATCGCCACCGTCCACGAACTCTCCTGGATGGAATCCCGCCGGGTCCGCGACGAGGGTTGGTTGCCCCGGCGTCGGGCGGTGACCGCGGCCGTCGCCCGCCGAGCGGATTGGGTGGTCTGCGTGAGCGATCGCACGCGCCGCAATTTCCTCGCCCTGCATCCGGGGGCGGCGAACCGATGCTCGGTCATCCACCACGGCGTGGACGCGGCTTTTCTCGCGGCCCGCCCGGCCCGTACCCGACTCGCCGAGCGCTACGGCCTCCCGGAGCAAGGGGACTACCTCCTCTGCGTGGGCCGTGCCCTGCGCCGCAAGGCGTATCCCTTGGCGGTCCAAGCCCTCGCCGAACTGCACGCGCGCGGTCAGGACTGGAATCTGGTCCTCGCCGGCCCTCGCAATCCCCGCCTGGAAGCCGCGGCGGCCCTCGCCACGACCCTGAAATGCCGCGATTCGCTGTTCCTCCCCGGTTTCATCGCCGAGGAAGACCTCCCCGCGCTCTACGCGGGGGCCGCCGCCCTCCTCCTTCCCAGTGCTTCCGAAGGTTTCGGCTTGCCGCTGCTGGAGGCGATGGCGGCCGGCCTCCCCGTCGTCGCCCAGCGGGCCGCCTCGCTGCCGGAGATCGCCGGGGACGCCGCAGTGCTGGTCGATTTCCTGGAGCCGGAAGCCGCCGCGGACGCCATCGAAAGGCTTCGTGGCTCCGAGTCCGCCGCCTTGGTCGCCCGCGGCCGCCGCCGCGCCGCCGAATTCCCCGAGGACGGCCCGGCGCGGCGCCTCATCCAGCTCTGGGAGGACCTGCATGCGGGCTGAG
>CAYVRL010000163.1:0-5694 GCA_964454065.1 uncultured Planctomycetales bacterium
GAGAACGCCGCGGTCGAGGATCTCCCGCTTCGCTATCGACGCTGGCTGGAAGAATTCCACCGCCGCGCCCAGCGCCCCTGAGGCTTCAATCCGTCCCTCGGGCCTTGCCGATCCGGGCGAGCGGGAGCGCCGCGGAGCCGTAGGGAATGGGGTCGATCCTGCCCCGGGAATAGCCGACGGCCCGTGCGAGTCCCTCCAACTCGGGAGCCATGGCGAGAGCGCGGGGAAGTTCCTCCGCCCCGAACACCAGTCGGACTCCGCCATGACCGTCCTCACGGGCACGCAGTACGCGGAAATCCCGGGCGCGGAGAGCATCCTCCAGTTCCTCGACCCGACGCAGGGCCTCCGGAGTGACCACGACCCCGACCGGAATCCGCGAGGCGAGACAAGGGGCGGCGGGTTTGTCGGCAAGGGGCAGACCCCGGGCGCGGGCCCAGGCGCGCACCCTGGCCTTGCCCCAACCCGCCTCGCGCAGGGGAGCGCGGACGCCGCGTTCGCGGGCGGAGCGAGCACCGGGTCGATCGGCGGGGTCGTCGTCCGCGTTCTCCCCGTAGAGGAGGGACCATCCCCGCGACCGGGCCAGCGGCGCGGCCGCGGTGAACAGCCCTTCCTTGCACCAGTAGCAACGGTCGCCACGGTTGGCGCGGTAGCGGGGATCCTCGAACTCGCGGCTGCCGAGAACCGTCAGCTCCACCCCCAGCTCCGCCGCGAAGGCCCGCGCCTCCGCGAGTTCGCGACGGGCCAGCGAGGGGCTGTCGGCGATCGCGCCCAGGACCCGCGACACCCCCAGCACCTCGACGCAAGCTGCGAGCAGGACCCCGGAATCCACTCCGCCCGAGAAAGCGACCACCGCCCCCGGGAGGGGACGCAACCGCGCGGCCAGGGCCTCCCAGTCGCCGCGGCTAGGCGCGTCCATCGGCGAGGTAGGAGCGGGCGGTCTCGATGTAATGGGGAATGGCGTGACGCATGAAGGCCAATTCCTTCGCCGAGACCTCGCGAATGGGACGAGCCGGAACCCCGGCCATCAGGGTACGCGGGGGCACGACGCTGTTCTCGCGCACCACCGCCCCGGCGGCGATCACCGCGCCGTCCCCGACCCGGGAGCCACCCAGGATCGTGGCGTTCATGCCCACCAGCACGCCGTCGCCGATCTCCACGCCGTGGAGCACCGCGCGGTGACCGATGGTGCAGTCGGCGCCGATCCGTTGGGGACATCCCGTGTCGCAATGGATGACCGTGCCGTCCTGGACGTTGGTGCGCGGGCCGATGGTGATCGGGGCATCATCCCCCCGGATCACGCAACCGAACCAGACGCTCACGTCCTTCCCCAGTTCCACGTCCCCGCAGACCACCGCGCCCTCGGCGAGGTAGGCGCCTTCCGGAGTCCGACGCATCAGACCAGGGGTGGGACGACCGCGTGCTTCAGAAGAGACCATGGGTCGGGTCCCCGGGCAGGAACAGGATCAGGGCCGCCAGCCCGTTGTGCAGGGCGTGACAGAGCAGGGCGTAGCGCAACCGTCCACTGCGCCAGTAGACCCAGCCGAAGAGACCGCCGAGGTAGAAGACCGGTAACCACACCTGGGGTTCGTGGGCCATCGCGAAGACCAGCGAGGAGAAGGCCAGGGCCCGTCGCGGGCCGAAGTCGGCGCGGCCGGCCAGGAAACGCCACAAGTAGCCGCGAAAGAGAGCCTCCTCCAGGAGGGGCAGGACCAGGATGGCGAGCAGCAGACTGAGGGCCAGGGAGCCGGCGGACAGCCCCTCCAGCCCCGCGACCACGCTCTGGACCGGGGCCTTTCCGCTCACCGCCTCGACCAGGATTCCATTCCAGTAGCGCACCGCGATCAGGCCCGGGAGAGCGAGCAGATAGCAGAGCACCGCGGTACGGGCGCCACTGAGTTTCCGCCCTTGCACCGGCTGGCGACGCGGGGCGAAGCTGCCCTCGCGCAACCCGAGGTAGCACCAGGTGAGGAAACCTGCGACGAGGGCCAGCAGCAGAGCTTGGACCAACCCCAATTCGAGGCCCGCGCGGCTCAAGAACCGCCCCGCGACCGATTGCAGCCCCGCGTAGAGGGCCCCGGCGAAGGCCAGGTCCCAGCCGGTCAGGCGCTTGAGCGGCACCACCGGGGCGGGTGGTCCCGCGAAACGAGCCAGCGCCACCGCGCTTCCCGCGCCCAGCGCTCCGGCGGCGAAGGTGGAGAGCAGAACCCGAAAGGCGGCGCTCTCGATCATGCGCCGGCGCCGATCACTCCTCGTTGGGGAGAGGAAGCGCTGCCGTAGTCCTTGCGCGGGATGCGTCCGGCCAGGTAGGCGTCGCGCCCGGCACGACAAGCATCCCGCATCGCCCGCGCCATCCGCAGGGGCTCGCGGGCCAGGGCCACACCGGTATTGAGGAGCACGCCGTCGGCCCCGAGTTCCATCGCCCGGCTGACGTCGCTGGCGGTGCCGACCCCGGCGTCCACGATCACCGGTACCCCGGCCTGCTCGATGATCAGGCGCAGGTTGAGGGGATTGAGGATGCCGCGGCCGCTGCCGATCGGGGACCCCGCGGGCATCACCGCGGCGGCGCCCGCTTCCTCCAGGCGGCGGGCGAGGATCACGTCGTCGCTGGTATAGACCAACACCGTGAAGTCCTCCGCGACCAGGGTCTCGAGGGCGGAGAGGGTCTCGACCGGATCGGGGAGCAGGGTCTTCTCGTCCCCCAGGACTTCCAGCTTGACGAAATCGGTGTCGAGGAGCTCGCGGGACAAGCGCGCGGTGCGAACCGCGGTCTCGGCTTCGAAACATCCCGCGGTGTTGGGGAGGAGCAGGTAGCGTTCGCGATCCAGGAAGTCGAGGAAGGCAGCGCCCGAGGGTTCGTCGCTGGGAATGCGCCGGACCGCGACCGTCACGCACTCGGTGCCGGAAAGCGCGAGGGCGTCACGCATCTCCTCGTAGCTGGCGTACTTCCCAGTACCGAGGAAGAGGCGAGAGCGGAAGCTCCGCCCCCCCACCTCGAGGGATCGATCTGCGGGGATCTGGGATTCCATGTTGGACTCGGAGGGTCAGGGTAAGGGAAAAGGGGAAAGGGACTCAACCGCCGCCGACCAGACGGACGATCTCCAGTCGGTCACCCGGCTCCACAAGGGTGTCGGCATGTTCCGCGCGGCGCAGCACCGCCCCGTTGCGCTCCACCGCGACTCCCGGCCCCGCGCAACCGAGTTCCTGGAGCAAGGCGGCCACACTGCATCCCGGGCGCCAGGGACGAGGACGACCGTTGACCCACAGCTCGGGCGCGGCGGAGGGCGGTTCGGGGGTCGAGGAGGGTTCCACGAGCGGGGCGGTGCTTCTTCGCCTTCCGCAACGATCCCGGGGAAGGATCTTGCCGGAATGCGGCGCATGGTTATTCTATGGGCGTCGTGCCGCGGTTTCCGACCGAGGTACGGCATCGGGCCGGCAACGGTTCCGTGACTCCGATCGTGGTGGCCCGGGCGGGCCGCCGACCGGGTGTGCAGGCTGCCTGCACACCTCTTTTTTTCGGAATCACGGGGCTCGCGGCCGTCCTCAGGAGGAGAAAACACCATGCGCAAGGACGACGTACTCCGGATGATCGATGCCATCCACCGCGAACGCGGGGTGGACCGGGACATCCTGTTCGCGGCCCTCGAGGAGGCCCTGTCGACCGCCACTCGGAAACGCATGGCCATCGACGAAGGCATCGAAGTCCACATCGACCGGCGCAGCGGGCAGATCTCGCTGGTGGCGCAGGACGGCTCGGTGGAGATGCCCGAGTCCGTGGATCTCGGCCGGATCGCCGCCCAGACCACCAAGCAGGTCTTCATGCAGAAGATCCGGGAGGCCGAACGGGACAAGACCTACGAGCAGTTCGCGAGCCAGACCGGCACCATCGTCTCGGGCGTGGTCCACAAGCTCGAGGGGCCCAACGTGATCGTGCAGTTGAGCGGCCGGATCGAAGCCCTCCTGCCCCGCTCGGAACGCGTGCCCTCGGAGCGTCTCCACGTCGGCGACCGGCTGCGGGTCCTGATCAAGGAAGTCCGCAAGGAGGGCTCCCGGGTGGTCATCATCCTCTCCCGCCGCGACGACGAGTTCGTACGCAAGCTCTTCGAGGTCGAGATTCCGGAGATCGCCGACGGCCTGATCCGCGTGATGCGGGTGGCCCGCGACCCGGGCTACCGCTGCAAGGTCGCGGTCTACTCGATGGAAGACCGGGTGGACTGCCTGGGTGCCTGCCTGGGCGTGCGGGGCACCCGAGTCCGCAACATCAACGACGAACTGGGGGCCGAGAAGGTCGATGTCATCGAGTGGAGCGATTCGCTGGAAGAGCTGGTCCAGAACGCCCTGAAACCGGCCCGCGACATCGCCGTCGAGCACATCTTCCCGGATGAAGAGAACCAATCGGTCTTCGTCCTGGTCAGCGAGGAACAAAAACCCCTCGCCATCGGGATGGGCGGGCGCAACGTGCGACTCGCGGCCAAGATCGTCGGCTGGTCCATCGAGATCAAGACCCCGGCCGAGTACGAAGCCGAACTGCTGGCCGCCGAGGGCCCCGGCGGAGAGGACGAGGAAAGCGCTCCAGGACCGGCGGCCGCCTCCGATCCGGCGGCGGAATCCAGCGGGAATTCCGACCCCGAAACCACTTCGACCACCACTGGAGAGGAGGGCTAGGGCTTGTCCGAGAAGAAGTACAAAGTCTTCAAGCTCGCCCGTGACTACGGCTTCAAGTCCGCGGAGTTCGTCGAGCTGCTGCGGAAGATCGGTTTTCCGGTCACCTCCTACCAGGCTTCGGTCAGTGAATGGGACGTCCCCGTCATCGAGGAACGCCTGCTGCGCGGGGGTCTCATCCAACCCGAACAAGCCACGACCGTCGAGGCCGCGACCAGCGCTTCCGAGGACACCAAGAGCAAGATGAACTTGGTCGTCGAGATCGCGTCCCCGGATCCCGCCGTCACCCCGGCGGTCGAAGTCGAGGCCCCGACGCCCCCCGAGAGTGAACCCGCTCCGGAGGAGACCTCACCGGAGGAGACCTCACCGAGGGAAGTCCAGGCGGAGGAACCCGTCCAAGAGGAACGGCCCCAGGAGGAAGCCCCGGTCGAATCCGAAGAACCCGCCGCATCCCCTCCTTCCGAGACCGCGCAGGAGGAAGCGGAACCCGCTCCCCCCGCTCCGGCGACGGAACGAGTCGAGGAGGAGGCCCCGGTCGTCCCTCCGTCTCCCCCTACCCCGGCGGACGCTCCTTCCGCTCCCTCCGGCGAAGGAGGGACCTCGAGCCCGCCCCCGGGGGCCGAGGCCCCCGCCGCGCCGAGCACCGAGTCCGCCCCGTCCTCGGAGGGAAGCGAGGAGCCCCCTCCCCCGGCCCCCCCGAAGGGAGGCGAGGTGACCCGGCGACCCGAACCCGCCGAGGTTCCCAGCCCCAAACCCCGGGCCGGAGCGACCAAGGTCGGGAAGATCGACCTCCAAGCCCTCGGACTGGTCAAGGCGCAACACAACAAGCGCCGCGGGGAGGTCACCTTCACCGATGTCCGAGAACGGGAGACCTCCCGCCGCCGCGACCAGCGCGCCCGCCAGCGGGAACGCCTCAAGTCTCGTCGCGGCGCCCCCAAGCAGGTCAGCACCGTCGCCCGTCGCCGCGACGTGGTCCTGGAAGCCCCGATCAACGTCCGCTCCTTCTCCATCGCCACCGGCATCGCCGCCAACCAG
>CAYVRL010000164.1:0-5644 GCA_964454065.1 uncultured Planctomycetales bacterium
GGCGCCGGGGAGAGCATCGGAAAGGGAGGAAAAACCCTCCAGACCCAGGCGCCTCCCGACTTCGAAACACGGCTCGCAGCAAGAGCGGAGTGCCCGGGCCGCAGGATCGACCATCCGCCCTCCTTCGGGAAGGGGCAAGAGCAGCTTGTCGCGGCCCATCCGCCGCCCACGGCCTCCGACCAGCAGGGCACCTGCCCAGCCCTTGCGCGGGGTGGGCGAATCCGAGATCACGATCCGGAATCGAGCTCCTTCGGCTCCTCTTCCTTCTTCCCGTCCTCGTCGTCTTCGGCCCCTTCCCGCAAGCCCTTCTTGAACTCGCTGATACCGGAGCCCATGCCGCGCATGAGTTCAGGGAGCTTGCTCCCACCGAAGAGCAGCAGGAGCACTCCGGCGATGACCAGCATCTCCGGGCCTCCAATGCCCCCGGTGAAGCAACCGGGAAGGACGACGAGCAGCAGAGCAGGGGCGTACAGTCGGCGGAGCGCGATCATGGGTGGGGCACGGCCGGGGTTCCCGCGCATTATGCCCCGGCGGCGCCTCAGGGATAGAGGGCGCGCAGGGTATCTCGGGTGTGGCGTGCCCGCAGCCGCTCCACGACCCACCCCTGGGCCTCCAGGAGATCGCGCAGGAAGCGGGCGCAACAGTAGCTCGTGAGGACGCTCCCGGGCCGGGCGATCGCCGCCAAGGCAGGGCCCAGGCCGGGATCCCAGTCCTCCGGGTGCCGGGCCGGGGAGTAGAGATCCAGGAAGATCCAGTCGAAGACTCCTCGGCCTCGGAGGCCCGTCGGGGCGGGACGGGACAGGATCTCGCCCCGCCATCGGGAACGATCCGGCAGGGACCAAGGACCGGGAAGCCCTCCCCACCAGGGGCAGGAGTCCTGGATCGAATCCGGCGGGGGCGGCCAGGGTTCCAAGCCCTCGGGATGGGGCTCCAGTCCCAGACACTCCACCGCGGAGGGTTGCCGAGCGGAGACCAGCCCACGCAGGGTCTGGAGGGCGACCGCGGTGTTCAATCCGCGCCCGAAGCCGATCTCGAGGATCCGCAACCGTCCCCCGGGAGAAGGGGGACGAGCCTCGAACGCGGGATCCACGAAGGCCCCGCGGGCCTCCCCGAGGGGATCACGAAGGTCGTGCGCCCACTCTCCGGTGCGGGGATGGCGATAGCTCAGCGAGGCCCCATCCAAACGAACTCAGGCGAGACCGCGATCGCGGCGGAAGGCGGCGAGGGTACTGCCGAGCGCCGAGGGGTTGGGAGCGATCCGGACCCCGGCCTGCTCCAAGGCCTGGACCTTGGCGGAGGCGGTCCCGTGGCCCCCGGAGATGATCGCTCCGGCATGTCCCATGCGCTTCCCGGGAGGGGCGGTACGCCCGGCGATGAAGCTGACCACGGGCTTCGAGACCTCGCTCTGGATGAACTCCGCTGCTTCCTCCTCCGCGGAACCGCCGATCTCCCCGATCATCACGATCGAATCGGTCTGCGGATCGTCCTGGAAAGCACGCAGCACCTCGATGAAATTGGTGCCGGGGATCGGATCCCCGCCGATACCCACGCAGGAGGATTGCCCCAAGCCCTCGTTGGTGACCTGCCAGACCGCTTCGTAGGTCAGGGTGCCGGAACGGCTGATGATCCCCACCGTGCCCTTGCGGTGAATGTAAGCGGGCATGATGCCGATCTTGCACCCTCGGCCTTCACCGGGAGTGATCACGCCGAGGCAGTTGGGACCGATCAAACGGGTGGAGGAAGCGGCCAGGGACTCCTTGACCTTGGCCATGTCGAGGGCGGGAATGCCTTCGGTGATGCACACCACGAGTTCGAGCCCGGCCTCTGCGGCTTCCAGGATTCCGTCGGCGGCGAAGGCCGCGGGGACGTAGATCACCGACGCGGTGGCACCGGTCTCCCGGACGGCATCCGCCACCGTATCGAAGACCGGTAGACCGAGGTGCTCGCTTCCCCCCTTGCCGGGGGTCACCCCTCCGACCACGCGCGTTCCGTAGGCCAGGGCCTGCTCGGAATGGAAGCTGCCGTTGCGACCGGTGAAGCCCTGGACCAGGACCTTGGTGTCTTCCTCGATGAAGATGGACATGTTTCGTACTCCGGATCAGGCGAGTTGTTGGACGGCTTCGCAGACCAGCCGGGCGCCCTCGTCCAAGGAGGCGGCCGCAGTGATGGGAAGACCACTCTCGGCCAGGAGGCGGCGGCCTTCTTCCACGTGAGTCCCTTCCAGACGAACCACCAGGGGTACGTCCAGTTCGATCTTGCGGGCGGCGGCGATCACCCCGCGCGCAATCACGTCGCACTTCATGATGCCGCCGAAAATATTGACCAGGATCCCCTTCACGTGTTCGTCGGAAAGGATGATCCGGAAGGCTTCCGTGATCGCTTCCTCGGTCGCGCTGCCCCCCACGTCCAGGAAGTTGGCGGGGGATCCTCCGTGGAGTTGAATGGTGTCCATGGTGGCCATCGCCAGGCCGGCCCCGTTCACCATGCAACCGATCTCGCCGTCGAGGGTGATGTAGTTGAGACCGAAGCGAGAAGCTTCCGCTTCCTTGGGATCCTCTTCGTTCGGGTCGCGCATCGCCTCGACTTCGGGATGACGGAAGAGAGCGTTGTTGTCGAAGTTCATCTTCGCGTCCAGGGCGACCAACTCGCCGTCTTCGGTGAGGACCAGCGGATTGATCTCGGCGAGTTCGCAGTCGAGTTCCAGGTAGGCCCGGGCGAGTCCGGTCAAGAAGGAAACCGCCTTCTTCACCTGGGCCCCACCGAGTCCCAGGAAGAAGGCCGCGCGCCGGGCCTGGAAGGGTTGGAGTCCACGCAAGGGATCGATCGGGATCTGCAGCAAGGCTTCGGGTCGTTCCCGGGCGATGGTCTCGATCTCGACCCCGCCCTCGGCGCTGACCATCAACACCGGTCGCGCCCGCCGCCGATCCAGCGCGATCCCGACGTAATACTCGTGGGCGAGATCCAGGCCCTCGGCGATGAAGACCAATCGCACCTCCTGACCGTCCGCTCCGGTTTGGTGGGTGACCAGCCGCGAACCGAGCATCCGGTCCGCGACGCTCTCGGCCTCGGCACGGGAACGGACCAGCTCGACGCCGCCCCCCTTGCCTCGGCCTCCGGCGTGGATTTGGGCCTTGACGACCGCCAGCGAGCCGCCCAGGCGGTCGTAGGCCTCGCCGGCCTCGGCAGCGGAGTGCGCCACGTGGCCGCGCTGAGTGCGCACCCCGTAGCCCTCGAGGATCTCCTTGGCTTGGAATTCGTGGATTTTCATGGGGTTCCCATGGCTGGGGAAGCGCACAGGATAGGATTCGGGTGTAGAATTCGAAAGTGTCCAGGCGGCCCCACGCTTTCCTGGAACCCCATGCTTCTCCCCCCCGTCCCCACAGGGTAACCATGGATCCGGCATCCCCTCCCCGTCGGCCCGGTTTCGTCCTCGCCTGGATCGTCCTCGTATCCCTGGCGATGGTCGGAATGGTTCGGCTCCTCTTCCCCTCTCCCGAATCCGCCGATTCTCCGCGGCGCGGTGTCTTGCTGGCCGCCGAGAGACCGCGGAAGACGCCCACGGCCGCTCCCCCCGCTGCCACGACCGAGCCCGGCCAGGCCCTTTCCACCTCCCTCCTCCCTCGCCCCGAGACCCGGCTGACCTCCGCCCCTTCCCCGCGCCAGGTCGCCCCGACGGGCGAACTCCCCTTCCCCGGCGTTCGGGGGGTCTTCGAGGACCGACATCCAGCGTTCCATTCCTCTTGGAACCCTGCCGGTCGCCTGGGTTCGATGGGCGCCTCCACCCTGATCCTGGATCTCCCCTTGGTTCCCGGAGAGCTCCGGCACCCGGCTGCCGCCCGGCTCCAGGTCCTCCGCAACCGTGACGGTCTCTACTGGCTCCGACTCCTGTTGCTGCAAGCTGCGCTCACCGATCCCGCCGTCCGCGAAGCCCTGGCAGCCGTCCTTCCCGATCCGATCCAGGAGCGGCTCTTCGCCACGGGATCGGATCCAGCCTCTGATTCGGGCGATTCCGGAACCTCGGGCGAGGATCGACCCGGTTCCGATGGCCCCAGCGGTCCCGCTCTGGGGATGGCCCAGTTGCGGAGGCTCAAGGACCGTGCCCAGGCCTATCTGGCCCCGCTTTCGAAAGCCGAAGCACAGAGGCTCCAACGGCGGGTGCTGCAGCAGCTCACGCGGCCCAGCGATTGAGGCTCCCGTGCGCCGCGGTACGCGGGAAGGAAGGGTCGTCTAGCCGACGACGAAGCGGCCCCGCTTCCGGCGCTTGTTCCGGATGATCCGCCGCCCGCCCGCGGTCTTGGAACGAGTGCGGAAACCACTCAAGCGGCGCTTGCGGTTCGATTTGCGGATCTTGGTCTTGCGTCCCTTCACGGTTCTTCCTCCGCGTTGTCCAGCGGCGAGGTCCGGAGCCCGAAGCCACCCAGAGCAGGGCCGGGGATCCTGGAAGCCCGCAGTCTACGCCCTCGGGCCTCCGGCGTAAAGCGGGAGACGCGAGACCGAGGGGATGGGGAGGAAGGCTCCGCTCACAGGAGCTTGGCGGAGCGGAGATGCTCCAGATCCTTGCGGATGGCCACGGCGGAAGCCTGGAGCTTGGCGGCGTCCGCTTCCTCGAGCTCCAGCTCGACGACGCGTTCCACTCCCTTGGCCCCGAGGACCGCGGGAACCCCCATGTAGATCCCTTCCAGGCCGAACTGACCGTTCAGGTAGGCGGCGCAGGGAAGCAAACGGTGTTCGTCCCGGAGGATGGCCTTGGCCATGGCCACCGCGGCGGCACTGGGAGCGTAGTAGGCCGAGCCGGTCTTCAACAAGTTGACGATCTCCGCCCCGCCGTGCCGGACCCGTTCGTTGATGGCCTCGATGTCCTCGGGCGAGAACAGGGCGGTGACGGAAACGCCATCCAAAGTGGAGAAGTGGGGCATGGGGACCATGCTCTTGCCGTGCCCACCGAGCACCATGCACCGTGCGTCGCGCACGCCGCCGCCGTGTTTCTCGCTGATGAAGTAGGCCATCCGCGCCGAATCCAGCACCCCGGCCATGCCCACCACCCGATGTTTCTCGAAGCCGAGTTGTTCCGCCATCAGGTAGACCATGGTGTCGAGCGGGTTCGAAACCACGATGACCCGGGAATCCGGAGAGCCTTCACGGACATAGCTCGCCACCGCGTTGATGATCTTGCCGTTGACCTCCAGGAGATCGCTCCGGTCCATGCCCGGCTTGCGCGGGAGACCGGCGGTCACGATGAACAGATCCGAGCCGTAGGTGTCCTTCGGCTCGTTCGTGCCGATCACCCGGCACTGGTAACCCTCCACCGAAGCCGCTTCGTTGAGGTCCAGGGCGATCCCCTGGGGACGGCCCTCGATGATGTCGATCAAGACGACCTCTTCGGCGACTTCCTTTTCGGCCAGGCGTTGGGCACAGGTCATGCCGACGAAGCCGGCCCCGACAACGGTCACACGAGTCATGGTTCCTCCTGGAAGGGCGCACCGCGGAGGAGCCCCGAAGAGGGCTTCCGCGGCCGCGAAGCGGCAGAGTCTAACCCCCGATGGACGACTCCACCAGGGGGGGAAATCGATTCAACTCCCGGACAGGAAGGCATCCCCATTGGCTGCCCACCAGGTCTTCCACTGACGGTAGGCGGATTCGCGGG
>CAYVRL010000165.1:0-1813 GCA_964454065.1 uncultured Planctomycetales bacterium
ACTCCTCGAACGCGCCTTCGCGCGCTGGGGGCAGAACCCCGACCTGGAGATCCTCGGCAATCCGGACCCGAGACTGCGGATTCCAATCGTTTCCTTCTTGGTCCGCGACCCGCGGGGTCGCTACTTGCATCCTCGCCTGCTCACGGTGCTCCTGAACGATCTCTTCGGGATCCAGTCTCGCGCCGGTTGTTCCTGCGCCGGGCCCTACGGGCACGCGTTGCTCGGCATCGACGAGCCCACTTCCGAGCGCTACCGCAAGTGGGTGGAGCGCGGGTGTCAGGGCATCAAGCCCGGTTGGTGTCGGATCGGTTTCCACTACACCATGGATGACGAGGAAGCGGATTTCATCATCGACGCGGTGGATTTCCTCGCCCGCCGGGGCTGGCTCTTCCTGCCTCTCTACCGCTTCGACCTCGATAGCGCCTCGTGGACGCACCGCGAGGACCCGGGTCTGGACGAGGAGTTCTCGCTGGAGCGCGCCCTGCGCCTCACCGACCCGGTGCCGCCGCGGGCCCTCCCACCCGCGACCCGCGTCCATCTCTATCGTGGCTATCTCGCCGAGGCCGAGGAGCGCGCTCGGGCGCTGGAAGCCAAGGCACCCGAGGCCAGTGCCGAACTGGAGGGCGAACTCGGGGAGCTGCAGTTCTTCACTTGGTGAGCGGATCCCCGGCGAAGCGCCACGGTGCTCCGCCCGCGCGGTCCAGCGCCAGTTCCGGTTCCAGCGCGGCGCGGATCAGGGCCACCGGAATCGAGTTCTGGCCCAACACCGCGTCGTGGAAGGCACGTTCGCTCATGCGTCCGCTCGTGACCAGCTCCTCGTGCAGGGCGCGGAGCTGGAGACCGCCGATCAGGTATCCGCATTGATAGAGTGGGCCGTAGTCGCCGCCGATGTAGCGGCGCACTTCACCGGTGGCTCCGTCGCGCTCGTGCCCAACCCGTTCCACCAGGAAGTCCACCATTTCGGCGGGAGTCATCCGCCCGAGGTGGAACTTCAGGGAAACGATGATCCGCGCCGCCCGGTGCATGCGCCAGAAGAGCATCCCGATCCGATCCTCGGGGGTCCTCGCCCAGCCCAGATCCCAGTAGCGCATTTCCCAGTAGAGCGCCCAGCCCTCCACCAAGAACGGGGTCGAGAACGTCCGCCGCCAGGGGCGGAGGCGCGCCGCCTGGAAGCCCTGGAGGTGGTGACCGGGGATCAACTCGTGCGGGGTCACGTTGCGCGTGAAGTGGACGTTGTTGCCGCGCATCGATTGGAGCTTGCTGTCCTCGCTCATGTCCTCGCTGGCATAGGCCACCGCCATGTGCTGCCCGCCGTAGAAGGCGAAGGGATAGTTGCGCTGGGTGGCGAAAGGGATCATTTCCACTCGCCAGGTCTCCCGGCAGAGGGGCGGAATGGTGACCAGATCGTGCGCGTCGAGGAAGGCGATCGATTCGTGGGCCACTTTCGCGACCAGTTCGTCTTGTCGACCGGGAGGGACGTGGTCCTGCTTGACTCTCTCCAGCGCCGCGTGCCAGTCGTCGCCGAGACCCATTTCCGCGGCCGCTTCGCGCATGCGCGCCTCGCACCACGCGAACTGTGCTTCGCCGATGGCGAGCAGTTCCTCCGGGCCGTAAGGGAGTCGTTCGGCGGCGATCGCCTCGAGGAGCGCATCCCGGCCGATCGGATCTCCGACCAGGGGATCGTCTGCTTCCCCCTTTTGATCCGCGTAGTCCTCGCGCAGCTCCTTGGCGTAGTCGCGCAGCGCCCGGGCGGCTTTCCGATGGGGTTCCTCGTTCCACCAGGTGAAGAGTGGATCGAAGCCGTCGGAAAAGC
>CAYVRL010000165.1:1913-5631 GCA_964454065.1 uncultured Planctomycetales bacterium
CGATGGGGTTCCTCGTTCCACCAGGTGAAGAGTGGATCGAAGCCGTCGGAAAAGCGATACCAGGCGTCCAGGGTCTCGGCGAGGCGCTCGGCGAGTCCGGCGCAGCGCAGCGCCAGCGCGGGACTCGGTTCTTCCTTCGCCTCGGCGAGGCTCTCGCCTTGTTCCTCGACGGCCTGGGCCAGCGCCGCCACCGCTGCCGCCGTGGCCTCCGGGTCTTGGGACTTCATCGCCCGTCGGGTCCGTTCGAGATCCAGGATCGAGGGGGCGAAAGGCAAGAGAGTGAGGGCCTCTCGGTCCCGCTCGGCGCCTCGATCGAGGTCGGCGAGACGCGCGTCGATCGTCCCGGAGAGGCACAACCAGTCCACCTGTCGTTCGCGCGGCAGGGATTCGAAATCCATTGCGTCGAGGCGTGCGCGCCACTCCTTCTGGAAGCGGGTCAAACGTCGGCGACGCGTGGGATCCAGCGGCAGGTCGTAGAAACGCCGCAGCGCCTGGCGGTCGGTGCGGTAAGCGGCGAGGAGGGCCGGGGTGTCGGCTCGCGGGACCGCCCCCGGCGTCGCTTCCTGGGCCGGAGTGAGGGGCGCGCAGGCAGCGAGCGAGAGGGCGGGAAGGAGCGCGGAGAGAGCCGAAGGGAGGGCGCCGGGCATTCGGGCCAGTCTAGGCCGCGGCGCCCTCCCCGGAAACGAGCGCTGCGCTGCTACTGGACCACGATGGCGCGGGGTTCGGTCGGCGCGGGATGGAGGAGGGCGTCCACGATTCCCTGGGCGAAGAAGTTCCGCCCTCGCAAGGCGGGGTTCATCGGAACCGTGAAGGAGTGCTGGAAGACGCCCGTTCCCCAACCGATCGAGATGGGGTTGGGGCCGATGTCCAGATCCACCCCTTGGTAGGGGCCGGGGAGGTCGTCGTAGGCCACGAGCAGGGCCACCACGCCGGGGCCGCTGACCGTGACGTCCACGGTGGCCCCCTGGTCGGGGGTGGTGTCGCCGACCGTGATGGTCCCGGCCCAACCCGGTCCGGGCGTCACCGTGGGCAGGTTGTCGTAGACCAGCACCGCTTCGTTGGCCTGACAGCTCACGTAGAGCTTGCCGTGCGCGAAGACGGCCTCGTTGGGCTGCTGGTAGCCGATGCCTGCCGCGAGGGTGGAATTCTCGGAGAGTTCCACGAGATTGACCATGTCCCAGAGGACCACCAGGTCGTGGGCCAGATCGCAGACCGCGAGCAGGGTGCCGTCCGGGCTCAGCGCCAGGCCCTGGGCGCCCGTGGCCCCGGACATGCGCAGGCTGCGGAGGAGCTGCCCACTGGGGTCGAGGAGTTCCAACCGACCCTGGAAGTCGGTTCCCCCGAGGACCATGCGTCCGTCCGGCAGGACCTCCAGGTCTTGCCCCGCCGGGTAGACGAAGTTGCCGTCGTCGGCGGCGTAGACCTCGTCCCGTTGGATGGTCTGCTGCCAGACCACCAGGCCGCCTTCGCCGCCGGTGAAGCTGGGGGTGAAGGCGGCGCTCGGGATCAGGAGCCGCCCACCGTCCGCGCGCAGGCGGCCGCCGGACTTGCCGATGTTCAGGGAGGAAACCGGGTCGTAAGCCAGGGTCGTGGCATCGATGGCGTAGACCGCACCGCTTCCGTCCACGGTCGAGACGTAGAAGCCCGGCCCTCCGGCGGTCACGCCGAAGGGATAGGACGTGCCGAAACCGAAGGGATCGGGAAGAGGGACGGTGGCGAGCACGGTGTGCGTTCCCGGGTCGAAGAGGGACACGCTGCCGTCGCTGGAGTTGCTGACCGCGCCCAGGGTGGGTTGCCCGAAGGCGTCGTAGGCGATCGCGATGTCCTCGGGGAAGAGGCCCACCGTCATGGTGGTGAGCACGGTGTCACTGAATGGATCGATCACCGCCACCGCATCGTTGTTGTTGGCGAAACTGCCCGCGATCGCGACGTAGATTTCGTCATGGACTGGTTCGTAGCTCAGTCCGAAGGGGCGGGCGTCGCCGCCGTTGCCGAGACCGGCCAGGCTGATCGCGTGAGAAAAGCTTTGCGCGTCGAGCGGTGCGACACCGCCGAGGATCAGGATGCCGACCAGGATGGTGCGGCGGAGCAAGGATGTGCTCATCGGGAACTCCTTCCGGGAACCTCGCCCGGATCTAGGGGTGGAACCACCTCCCGGGATCGGTATTCCGACTCACGCATCGACCGAGCGACCGCGCCTTCCCATGGGACCAAGGGTCCTCACAGTGGCATCCGGCGATCGTCGTCCACGTTCACGGCGGCGGGTCCGTGGAGGATTCGCACCTCCTTCCCGCCCGGGAGGCTGGTCTGGGAAAGAACCGCCGACCGCGTCGGCGTGTCTGGATTCTACACCATGGCCCAAGCTTCGGTTAGAGTCGCGGCATGTCCGCCGACTCTCCCGCTCGCCACGACGCCAGTCTTTGCGTCCATGCCGGATCCAGTGACCGAGAACCCGGGGACCCGGTGCTACCCCCCTTCTCGCGGAGTACCACCTTTCGTCTGGGTCCGGAGGCGGAGGCGGCGATGCTGGCCGGGTCCGCACGCGGGGTGCCGATCTATGCGCGTTATGGGAATCCCGCGCAATGGGCCGTACAGCAGGCGCTCGCCGCGCTCGAACACGCCGAGGACGCGCTGGTGTTCTCCTCGGGGAGTGCCGCGCTGGCGGCGGCGATGTTCGCGCTGGTCGCCCCGGGCGAACACGTGCTGGCCGCCCGCGACCTCTATGGGGGGAGCAGCGCCTTGTTGCGCGACGAGTTTCCCGCCACCGGGCGCAGCGCCACTCTGGTGGACTTGCGGGATCCCCTCGCGCGTGCGGCGGCGTTACGCCCCGAGACCCGGGTGCTCTACTGCGAGGTGCTCTCCAACCCCATGCTGCGTCTCGCCGATCTCCCCGAGCTGGTCGTCTTCGCGCGGGAACACGGTTTGCACCTGGTGGTGGATGCGACCTTCGTCACGCCCTTGGGCCTGCGCCCGCTGGAGTACGGCGCCGATCTGGTGATTCATTCCGCGTCGAAATTCCTCAACGGCCACAGCGACGTGATCGCGGGCGTGGTGGCGGGCCGAGCGGAACTGGTGGCGCGCGTGTGGCCGAAACTGGTCCGCCACGGTGCCTGTCTGGATCCGGCCGGGGCGGCTCTCCTCCATCGGGGGCTGAAGACGCTCGCGGTGCGGATGCGCGCCCACCGCGACAATCTCTACGCGGTGGCCGAGGCCTTGGCTGCGGATGCGCGGGTGCGGGAGGTCCATCACCCCTGTCTGCCGGGACACCCCGATCATGCTCTCGCCGAGCGCTTGCTCGCCCTGCCCGGCGGCGTACTCAGTTTCGTGCTGGAGGGCGGGGAGGAAGCCGCCGCGCGCTTCTGCGGCGCCCTGCGCTTGGTGCGGGAAGCCACGAGTCTCGGCGGGGTGGAGAGCCTGGTCTCTCGACCCGCCACGACCAGTCATGCGCGCCTGGATCCGAAGGAGCGGAATGCCCTGGGGATCCTTCCCGGCACGGTCCGCCTTTCCGTCGGCATCGAGGACCCCGAGGACCTTCGTGCCGATCTCCGCACCGCCCTCGCGGCATCGGTCTAGGACGATGGGTGGGCGGTAATAGGTCGGAGTGCGGTTTCCTCTCGCATCCATCCCCTGGTTGAGGTCGTCCCCGCCCGGAATCGTGGGGATGAATGGATCTGATTGTCGAAGGATTCCAGGAAGTCGGAATATTTTTCGAAAAAAC
>CAYVRL010000166.1:0-5619 GCA_964454065.1 uncultured Planctomycetales bacterium
GGAGCGCCCGGGAAGGCTTCGGCGAAGACCTCGATCTCGAGCAGGCCGGCGCGCAGATCCAGGGCCCGTTGCCGCGCCAGGCAAGCCGCTTCCTCGAGCCCGGCGGGGCCGAGGGCGGCCATGTGAATGCACCCGCGCAAGGCCATCAGGGAATTGTTGGTGCAGATGTTCGAAGTCGCCCTCTCGCGCCGAATGTGTTGTTCGCGGGTCTGGAAAGTCAGGGTGAAGGCGCGTCGTCCTTCGCGATCCACGGTCTGGCCGACGATCCGCCCCGGCATCTTGCGCACGAAGGCCATCCGGGTCGCGAAGAAACCGAAACTCGGTCCTCCCGCGCCCATCGGGCAACCGAGCGATTGGCCGTCTCCGACCACGATGTCGAAACCCGCCGCTCCCGGCGAGCGCAGCAGTCCGAGCGCCACCGGATAAACCGAAGCCACCGCGAGAGCACCATGTTCCCGGCAGGCATCCACGACCGGATCGAGATCTTCCACCAGGCCGAGGAAGTTCGGCTGCTGGACCAGCACGGCGGCGGTGCGATCGTCGATCAGCCCCTCCCAGGAGCTGCGACCGTCCACCAGGGGGGCTTCCACCAGTTCGACTTCGCGGTGCCGCAGATAGGTGTGCAACGCCGCGCGCGCGTGTGGGTGCAGACCCGCCGACACCACCACCCGCGAGCGTCGTCGAATGGCCAGCGCCATGATCGCCGCTTCGGCGCAAGCGGAAGCGCCGTCGTACATGGAGGCATTGGCGACCTCCATGCCGCACAACTCGGCGATCATGCTCTGGAACTCGAAGATCCACTGCAAGGTTCCCTGCGCGCATTCGGGCTGGTAGGGGGTGTAGGCCGTGAGGAACTCGCTGCGTCCCGCGAGGTGATCCACTGCCGCCGACCAGTCGTGGTCATAACAGCCCCCCCCGAGGAAGCAGGGCCGGGTGGATGCGGGCCGATTCCAGCTCGCGAGTTCCGTCATGTGGCGGCGTAGCTCGGTTTCCGTCCAGCCGCCCTCGATCTCGAGTTCCTCGTCCAGACGCAGTCCCTCGGGGATCGGGGCGAAGAGTTCCTCGACCGAGGAAACCCCGATCGCAGCCAACATCCGGGCTCGGTCGGCGTCCGTGTTCTGAATGAAAGGCATGGTCGGCCCTCGGCGGGTGAGGGGAATCAGTGTTCGGCTTCGACGAGCTGCTCGTAGGCGGCGGCGTCCAGGAGACCATCCAGGGCCGAGGAGTCGGCCACCCGGACCTTCAGCAGCCAACCCTTGGTGAAGGGTTCCTCCTGCAAGGGGCCGAGTTCGTCACAGAGATCGCTGTGGATCTCCACCACCTCTCCGTCCACCGGAGAGTTCAGATCGGAAACGGCTTTCACCGATTCCACCTCGCCGAAGGGCTCACCGTGTTGGACGGTGGCTCCGACTTCCGGCAGATCGAGGAAGACCAGCTCCCCGAGCTGCTCGATCGCGAAATCGGTGATCCCGACGGTGGCGATCTCTCCGTCGAGTCGGGCCCATTCGTGGCTTGCCATGTACTTTCGGTCGTCGGGGCGCATGGGGTCGGGGTTCAGTCGCGGGAATGATGGGGGACGAAGGGAAGGGGAGTGCGTACGACCGGGAACTCCCGGCCGCGGGCGCGCACGCTGAGGGGACCATCCGCCCCGATTTCCAGGTAGGCGGTGGCGATCGGGCGATCCAGGGCGGCGGACCACACGCCCGAGCAGACGACGCCCGCCTCCCGCCCGTTGCAGAGCAGGGTGTAGCCCTCTCGGGGCGTTCGTTTCTCGGCCAGCAGACCGATCAACTCGCGGCGCGGCTCGGGCAGGGCGCGGAGGGCTTCCCCGCCGATGAAATCCCGGGTCTTCCAACCGCGCACGCCGAAACGGAGCCCGGCCTCGAAGGGATTGACGCTCTCGTGGATCTCGTGTCCGTAAAGGGGTAGCGCGGCTTCGAGACGCAGCACGTCGCGGGCGCCGAGTCCAACCGGCGACGCGCCGAGCGCGAGCATCCGTTCCCAGAGGGGCCGGATTTGCGTGGGCTCGGCGAAGACCTCGTAACCGTGTTCGCCGGTGTAGCCGGTGCGGGCGCAGAGGATGCGGCCGAACTCGGAGCTGTCGAGCCAGGCCAGATCCAGGAATCGGGGGCAGAAATCCTCCTGGCCGGAGAGCTCGGCGAGGATGCGGTGGGAGTCCGGACCCTGGATGGCGAGGATGCCACCGCCGTCTAGACTGAGATCCTCCAGCGGGGTTTCGGCCAGACGCTCGCGCAGGGTGGCGGCATCCCGATCCCGGTTGGCGGCGTTGACCACCATGAAGAACTCGTCTTCCGCGAGCCGATAGGTGATCAGATCGTCGAGGATGCCCCCGTCCGGGGCAAGCAAAAGCGAGTAGCGGGCTTGGCCGATTCCCTGGTCCAGGATCCGGCAACCGAGCGCGTGGTCGAGTTCCTCGGCCACCCGCGGCCCCCGGAAGCGGAAGCGACCCATGTGGGAGACATCGAAGACCCCGGCACCACTGCGGACGACGCGCGCTTCGGCGAGGATCGATCCATAGTCCAGAGGCATCTCCCAGCCGGCGAAGGGCACCAATTTGGCGCCCGCGGCGAGATGTTCCGAGCGGAGAGGGGTGGGGCGAAGCTGGGTTCCGGTTGTGTCCATGGCGTTCTCGCAGTGGTCACGAACCTGTTTCCCCGGGGGGGATTCAGGAAGCCGTCCGGCCGCGGTCCTGTGGACCTGAGAGTTTCGCGGTTGTCCGCTTGCCCCTTCGGTGCCTGGGGCAATGCCCAGGACTCTCCCGCAACGTTCGCCCGGTGTCCCTATTTTCGGCCTCCACGGCAGAGCCGTCAAGCCGCCTTCCGCCCGTTCCGAGGTTGACGGATCCCCCTCCACCGCCTAGGATGCTCGGCCCTTCCGTGAACCGGAGGGCCCATTCATCATGGCAAGAAGGTGTGAAGTCACTGGCAAGGGTACCCGTAGCGGCAAGAGCATCGCCCGCCGCGGTCTTCCCAAGAAAAAGGGCGGGGTCGGTCTCAAGACCACCGGCCACACCAAGCGTACGTTCAAGGCGAACATCCAGAAGGTTCGCGTGCTCCTACCCGACGGTACCGTGCGGCGGATGAAGCTCGCCACTTCGGTGATCAAGTCCGGAAGGATCACCGTGGAGCTGGGTGGTCGCACCCGGACCGTCCCCTTGGTCAAAGCTCTTCGCGGTCGCAACCGCGCCTTCACCCGGAACGCGAACTGACCTCCGCGTTCACCCGATCTTCGCCCGGAAGCCAAATTTTTCGCGGTTTCCGGGCGATTTCCTTTCCTCTTCCGCCGATTCCAGGAAAGAATCACCGGCGTCGGCCTCGTGGAGGCATGCACGCCGAATGTCTGATCTCGTCACCGGAGTACTCATGGCTGCGAAGAAGAAAGCTTCCCGGAAGGCGGCGCCCAAGCGCAAGGCGGCGAAAAAAACCGCGAAGCGCAAGGTCGCCAAGAAGAAGACGACCAAGCGCAAGGTCGCCAAGAAGACCGCCAAGCGGAAGGTCGCCAAGAAGACCGCCAAGCGCAAGGTCGCGAAGCGCAAGGTCGCCAAGAAGAAGACGACCAAGCGCAAGGTCGCCAAGAAGACCGCCAAGCGGAAGGTTGCGAAGCGCAAGGTCGCCAAGAAGAAGACGACCAAGCGCAAGGCTGCCAAGAAGACCGCCAAGCGCAAGGTTGCGAAGCGCAAGGTCGCCAAGAAGAAGACTGCCAAGAAGAAGACCACGAAGCGCAAGACCCGCCGCTGAAGCGGCCTGCGCGGTTCTCGGTCTACGCGGATGATCTCTGCTTGACGGAATCTCGGGCCCTCGGGGATGATGGATAGGACCCTCCCCGGGGGCTCGTCCTACACCGACTCCCTGGTTTCCCCCCCTCCACCCACTGACTCGATCCCCCAGCCGACCATGAACAAGCGCGATCTCGTCGAATACTTGAGCGAACATCTTCAGACTACCAAGTCCAGTTCCGAGCAGATCGTCAATACGGTCTTCCAAGGCATTCAAGAGGGCCTGGGCAAGAGCGGTTCGGTCTCCATTGCCGGGTTCGGCACCTGGAGTTCCCGGCAGAGGGCGGCGCGTACGGGCCGGAATCCCCAGACGGGGGACACCATTCAGATTCCCGCCAGTACCACGGTGGCCTTCAAGCCCGCCAAAGCCTGGAAGGATCGTCTGAACGGACGAGGCTAAGCGCGTTCCCTGGCGCGGGCCTCGAGGCGCTCGATCTCCTCTCGGACCGTCGAGTCCTCGATCTTCGGGAAGAGGACTCCGGGTTCTCCCAGGGGAGCCCCCGGGGCAAGCGCCTTCGGCGGCTTGCCCGGGCCTTCCTCGCCCCATTCCGTTGCCGGTCGATCGGCGGCGGCCTCTCCGAGCATCGTTCGCAAGGCTGCCGCGGCGGTGGGGCAGAAAGGACGGAAGCGCCGAGAGAGCAGTTCGAGGTAGGCCAGGCAGCGTTCGATGGTCGCGGCGCAGGCCGCTCGATCCGGTTCCGATTCGCTTCGGGCCAGCTTCCACGGGGCCATCGCATCGAAGAAACGGTTCAGCTCGTCGCAGCCCGCCAGCAGCGATCGGGCGGCCATCTGCTGTTCGCAGCGGCTCAAGCGATCCCCGATTTCGGCGAAGGCTTCGTCCGCGGCGGCGAGCGCGGGATGGGAATCCAGGCTGCCGTCGGCGACCGGAACCTGGCCTCGAAACCGCTTCGCGGCGAACTTCAGCACCCGACTGGCGAAGTTCCCCAACTTGTCGGCGAGTAGCGAGTTGTTGGTGGTCTGGAAGCCCTCCCAGGTGAACTCGCTGTCGGCGGTTTCGGGAGCGGTCAGCACCAGGTGGAAACGAGCCGCATCGGCCGAGTACCGGGCGAAGAAATCCTCATTGTCCAGGTACCAGGCCCCCGAAGTGGAGAACTTGCGTCCTTGCAGGTTGTAGAACTCGTTGGCGGGAACCGCGTAGGGGAGGACGAAGGAACGCCCCTCCCATTCTTTCCCCTGGCCGAGCAACATGGCGGGAAAGACGACCAGGTGGAAAGCGATGTTGTCCTTGCCGATGAAGTGGACCAGATGCGTGCGCGGATCCTGCCACCAGTCGCGCCAGGCTTCGGGCCGCCCCTCCCGCTCGGCCCACTCCATGGTCGCGGAGAGGTAGCCGATGGGGGCATCGAACCAGACGTAGAGGACCTTTCCCTCGCGGCCTTCGATTCCCTCCGGCAGGGGCACTCCCCAGGGGAGATCCCGGGTGATCGGCCGTTCCTGCAAGTCGCGCAACATGGCCTTGACGTGCCCGTCCACGTTGGGTTTCCAGGGCAGGTGAGGGCGTTCCTCGTCGGCGCCTTGATACCAGCGTTCCAGACCCGCGCGCAGGAGGCCCGGAAGATCCAGATACCAATGACGCGTTCGACGCAGCTCCGGTCGTGAACCGTCCACCAGGCTGACCGGATTGCCGAGTGCCCGAGCGTCGATCCACTTGCCGCAGGAGGGGCATTCGTCACCGCGAGCTTTCTCGTATCCGCAGTCCGGGCAGGTGCCCTGCAGGTATCGGTCGGGGAGGAAACGGCCCGCTTCCGCCGAGTACCACTGCTCTTCCTCGCGGGCCTGCACCCAACCCTTGTCCAGGAGTA
>CAYVRL010000167.1:0-5607 GCA_964454065.1 uncultured Planctomycetales bacterium
GAAGGGGGAGGGAGCGAATCCCCCACCGGGGCCGCCCGAAGAACCTCCACCGAACTGGGCCAGATTCCGGTCAGTTCCAGTTCGGTCGCCCCGGATCCTCCCAAAGGTTCATCAGTCGATTGGCCGCGAAGAGGCGCGGGTAGGCCCAGGGGTTCCCGCTCTCGAAGCCGGCCAGTCCCAGAGCATGCCACGCCCGCAACCAAGTCGAGGCCCGGCCCCTGTAGGTTTGGCGGAAGTAGGCGCGGGGAATGGCTCGTACGTCGGGAGTGATTCCGGCGCACTTCCGGTCGGTTCCGAAGGTAGCGATGAAACCGATCTCTTGGAGCGCCATGCGGAGAGAGACCGGGCAGGTGCTGCCTCCGGGCCAGGCGAGGAAGGGAACTTCGTGGCCGAGAATCCCTTCCAGTTCCCGTTTGCCGTCCGAGAGGTCGGTCCGAATCCGTTCTCGGCCCTCTTCTGGTCTTTCCTGGCGGTGATGCCACCCGGGGCGGGCCACGATGGAATCCAGGACCTGGCGCCAGTTCGGTTGCGAGTAGAAGGCTTCGCCGCCGCCGGTCTCCACCGCGGCCCGAAGGGCCTGCGTGAGCTTCGGGTCCAGGATCCAGGCCCGTTCCAGGGCCGAGGACCACTGGGACTCCGGAAGGGGAGTACCGAGCGGCAGCCCAGATGCCTCCGCGACACCGGGGCGTCGATAGTCGAGAATCGTGGAAGAACGAGGCAACTTGAGGTGACGGGAGGTGTGGGATTGGATTTCCAACACCCCTTCCTGGTCCAGGAGCCGAAGTTCACTCGGTCGCATGAATCCGCTTTCCGGAGGGGCCGTTTCCGTTTCCAGGGTCGGCCTCGGTTCACCGTCCTCTTCGAGCAGGTCGGTGGCGACGAACACGGTTCCCCGCAGGCCATAGCGGCGCAACATCGGCGCCACGATCGTCCAATTGTCCAGATAGCCGTCGTCGAAGGTGAGGAGGGCGGCCTTCCGGGGCAGGCTCTGGTCGTCATGCAGATGTGCGTAGAGATCCGCGCAGCGGATGGTGTGAAAGCCCGCGCGAGCGAGACCGCGGAGGATCCGTTCGAAGATCGGCAGGGGCAAAGTCAGCTCCCCGCCAGGCCCCAGGCTCTCGGTCTCCCGCGCGCGTACGCTGTGGAAGGTCAGGATCGGGATGCGTTCGAGGCAGATCCGTTGATGCACGCTTGGATTCTAGGATCAATCCACGAAGGATTCGTCCGAGGGAAGCCGCGGGGGCTCCTGCTGGTGTCGGATCCTACGGATTCGAGGCATCATTACGTGCCGTAGGAACTCCAAGCACTTGCCCGTCGACCCCGGCGCATAGAGGAGTAGATTGCCGTGACTCCGTATCGGGCCATGGTAGCGCCCAATGATGTTGGGGCTCTCCAGGGATCCTCGTGAGGCGTCGATGACCCGGATTCCAAGCTCCCTCCCATGGTCCACCATGTACTTGAGGAGCACCGAGCCGCCTCGTTTCCGGTCCGTACTCGGGTGCTGGGCGAGGTTGTAACTGAGGAAACGGTCGCGGTGGATGAAACCCCAGTGATAGATGAGCAACCGCCCGTTGACACGGAAGGTGGCGAGTGCCAGTTCGCGACGCGGGCAGAGTTCCCGCCAGAGTTCTCGCACGAAAGAGAGGGGCTCTCCCTCGCGAAACATGCCCACGCCCTGCTCCCCTTTCCAGCTCCTGTCCTCCACTCGTTTGCAATCGAGGATCAATGGGTCGATTTCCGTGGTTTCCGGGAAGAAGAAGCGGCATTCGACTTCGCCCTGTTCCGCGAGCTGTTCCAGCGATTGTCGAAGCTGGCGGCGATACTTGCTGGAAGTCTTGCCGCCCGTCTCCAGGTCGACCATCGGAGCGCGGGAAGCGAGCTGCTCGTAGAGCGCGAAGCCTCGTGCTGCCGCCGCCAGGCGTAGCGCTTGGTGAGTGGGGGATGCGTTGGGAACCTCCTGCAAGGCGAAAGCGGTCCATGCCACCTTGCGGTCGGAACAGGCCCAATCGATCAGCGAGATCAGAAAGGGCTCGACCCAGCGCGGGTCGCGGGCCGCGACTTCCATGCGGTCGAAATAGGGCATCCCTGCCGCTTCGAGCTTGGATACCATCCAACGCCCTCCCACCCGGCCGCGGCCGAGGGTCAGGGGAAGCCCGGCCAGCCATTCGCCATCCCTTTCCAGTACGGCCAGGAAATGGCGCCGCCCGGCACCGAAATGGCGAGCCCAGGAAGCGAGCCAATCCGGGCGCAGGAAGAAGGGACTCGGAACTTGGTCGAGAAAGGCTCCCCAAGCCTCGCCATGCTCCTCGAAGACCCGGGAGCCCTCGAAGACCCGCAGTTCCTCGCCTCCAGGGTTATTGGTCTTCGTCGCCGCCGACATAACCGAGACTCTGGAGTTCGGAGCGCACACCCTCGATGGAGACTTCGTGGAGATCGCGGACTTGGAAGCGAGCGGACTCCTGGCGCCGCTTTTCCAGCTCCTGGCGCAGTTCAGCGAGTCGCTGCGGACGTTCCGCGGAGAGGTCGTGGAGCTCACCCGGGTCTGCGACAAGGTCGAAGAGCATCCACTTCACTTCACCTTCCACGGTCACCCGGATCAATTTGTCCGTACCCGAGATCAGCGAGGCCAGCTCCCAGTGCTTGATGTTGTTGGAGAAGGCCTCGCGGAAATCGAAACCTCCTTCCGATCCGCGTGGATGGAGCAAGGGAGTGAGGTCGTGGCCCTGGAGAGGAGCGAGGACCTTGGCTCCAGCGAGTTCGACGAGAGTCGGGAAGAGGTCCACCAATTCCACGGGCGTCTTCTCGATACCGGGTTGGATTCCCGGGCCCTCGATCACCAAGGGCACGTTGATCAGTTCCTGGAACATGGATTGTCCGTGCAGGAACTCCTGATGATCGTAGAACTCCTCTCCGTGGTCCGCGGTCAGGATGACATAGGTGTTCTCGAGCATGCCACGATCCCGGAGACCATCCAGCAATCGTCCCAATTCCCGGTCGCAGAAGGAAATTTCCGCGTCGTAGTAAGTCTTGGCCTCGGCGACGATGTCGTCCGGGACCGGGTCGCTCTTGCCGAAGGGATAGGGAATCACCTTGTGGAAATGGGCGATCCGATCGCTACGCTCCGGGGCGAATCCCGGGAGACCGATTTCTTCCAGGTAATCATGGGGCGGATCGTAGGGGATGTGCGGATCGATGTATTGGACGTAGAGGAAGTAGGGATCGCCCTGCGCCCCGGTCCGCTCCTGATCGGCCCAGGAAAGGACTTGGTCGGTGACGGTGCGTGCATCGTTCTTGGGTCGGGCGCCTTCACGTAGGGAAAGGCCCAATCCGAGCTTCTTGGCTACACCACCCAGCAACTTCATTCCGGAACTGAAATTCAGAAGTCGATTCTGAGCCGACATGTTGTGGGTCCAGAAGAACTGGAAACCTTGATCGAAGCCGAAGGTCGGGGAAACGTTGCGGTTGGCGGAGAAACCGGCGGTGCGATAGCCGGCAGCGCTCAGGGTCTCGGGCAGTGTGGTGAGGGACTGGGCCAGCGGCAAGGTGAGATCGTTGGCTCCGTGGCTGGCGGGGTACAGCGAAGTCATCAGGGAGGCCACCGAAGGCCGAGTCCAGCTCGCCTGGGAATAGGCGGCGCGGAAGATGCGCCCAGTAGCGGCCAGTGCGTCGATGTTGGGGCTGGTCGGTTTGTCGTAACCGTAGCAACCCAGGTGGTCGGCGCGCAGCGTGTCCACCAGGAGGACGACGAAGTTGGGAGCCTTGGGAATCGCCTCGCCGCACGGTGAGATGCGGTTCGCCGGAGCCTCGGGTGCGGTGACCACGGTGCCGACATGGCCAGCCAGGGCGAAGAGCAGCAAGGCAACGGGGAAGCCCCGGATCCTGCCCAGGCCGTAGGCCCCTGCGACGCAAAGTCCCAGGAGACAAAGGTCCGCGAGCAAGGCCCAGGGGGCGAGGAAAGACCGTTCCGGAAACAAATCCTGGTTTACCCAGGACAAGCCGATCAGAGCGATCAAGGCGAAGAACACCGCCGCGCCACTCGAGGAGAAGTTCCGCGCGCGGATCTTTCGCGGCACCACGGAAGCGAACATGCCCAGGACGGCGCCGAAGAGGGCGTAGTGGAATGCGAGGTCCACGGAACTGGCCAGCGGAGAGGGGAAGAGAAAGCCCAGGGATCCGATCAGCCAGGCGGATTCGAGGGCTCCAGCAGCCCATCCAGCCAGGAAGCCGGCGGCGCAAGCGATGGTCAGGCGGCGTAGCATCGTGGTGGTCGAAGCCCTTCCGGTTCAGTCGCGATCGCGTGCGCGCAGGGGTTTGATGCGCGAGTTGTAGTAGAAGGGGCCGATCCGGAGGTGGACCATGCGGCCAATGTCCTCGAAGTGGAAGCGGCGGTGGAAGCGGCGAGTGGCACGGTTGCTCTTCTCGAGGAGAGTGCAAACCTTCTTGACCTCGAGTTCCGGGAAGCGTCGTTCGAAGGTGAACTTCATCCCCAGATAGCCAACGCCGTGACCACGGTACCGTTCCTGGCACCAGCCTTCGAACCAATAGACCGACCCCGGTTCCAGCTCGATGGTGCAACGCATCTCGGGGTCGAAGTGTCGGTTGAAGCAGAACCAATTGTGGGCCGCGACTTCTCCGTCGATGATCGCGATGTCGCAATGGTAATCGGGGTTCTCGAGGCGTTCCCGGTACCACTCCCTCTTGTAGGGGAAATTGGCGCTCAAGAGGTCGAGATCGTCGATCGTGGCGCGGCGGATCTCCATGTCGTAGTGGAAGACCCGAGGGTATTCGCGCAATGGGAGCGTGGCGTCCCGTTCGCACCAGATCATGTCCTTGTGGCGGTAATACTTCCACTTCAGGGCTTCCAGAACGCCCCGGAAACCTTCTCGGCGCAACTTACGCCACGCGCGCGCGGGCATGCTGATGGCGGTACTCATGGCGAACTTCCCGCTCTCGTGCGAGCGGCACAGTTCCAGACGATCCAGGCGAAGGACAGGTGGAGCCAGAGGGAGAAATCCCCGAGCGGCGAGTGGATATTGTACATGCTCTTCACCCACCAGGAGATCAGTCCGATGAAGGTCGCGGTTCCGACCAGGGCCAGGAAATCATCTTCGATTTCCCAGGTCTTCCATGCCTTCTTGAGTGCGGTCCAGTAGAGCATGAAATAGGCGAAGCCCCCCAGTAGCCCGGTCTCGGCGGTCCAGAGGAGCAGGCCGTTGTGGACCCGGAAGCGGAGAGCATCGGCGTAACGTCCGTCCACGTCCGCGTACTGGAAGATGTAAGCGGTGTAGGAGTTCAGTCCGGTTCCCGTGAAGGGCAGGTGGCGGATGATGTTCAGAGCAGTGATGAATTGCGGAATCCGCGCGAAGGTCGATCCCTGGTCCGGCGCGGTGAGCCGTTCACGGATCTCGTCCACCCCGAAGAAGAGGGCCACCATCAGGGCGATACCGCAGATGATGGGAACCCAGATGCTGACGATCTGTGGTTTTCCGTAGCGCCGCTTGACGATGTGGTAGGTGGCGAAGAAGTTGAACACCGCGCATACCCAACCCGCTCGCGAAAAGGTCATGAACAGGGTCAGGTTGAGGAGCAGATACGTGGCCCACAACG
>CAYVRL010000168.1:0-5601 GCA_964454065.1 uncultured Planctomycetales bacterium
ATCCAGGGACAGCACGTCCCCGAGCACCAGATCGGGGCACTCGCGCTCGAGGATGGCGCGGTACTGGGGGCGGTCCACCGGGATCTCCCGGTCGCCGCAGCGCAAGGTCTCCTTGCCGGAGCCCATCCACTGCTTGCCGGCCCGGCCGTAGACCCGCAGGGGCGCGGAACCGGGCTCGCTCTCCCGGGCATCCACGACCTCGAAGCCGTGCTCCCCGAACCAATCCACGATCTTGCCGGCGGGCGCGTTGCTGGCCCAGACCACTTCCATGCCGCGCGCCAGCAGTTCGCGCAGGACTTCCTCGGCCCCGGGAACCAGATCGTGCCGCACCTGCTCGCGGAAGGCGTCCCCGGTGCTGTGGTAACAATGATCCAGAAAGGCACTCAAGGAAGGCCAGCGGAGCAACACCGCGGTCCGGGCGTAGAGGGGGGCCGGTTCCTGCGACTCGTCGATGTACTGCCCGATCGCCGAAGGCATGCAGAAGCAGTCCTCGTCCACGAAAGAGGCGAGGCGCTCCGGGTCGGTGCGCCAGCCGTAGCGTTCGGGAGCCTTCATCACTCCAGCCTCGAACTCGGCCAACAGGCGGCCCGTCTCCGCCGCGGACCATCCGGTCGCCGCCGCCAGCTCGCGGGCCAGGGTGGCGTGGACCGCCTCCCGTTCGCGGGTGGGATCGGTCCAGACTCCATCGAAATCGCTGAGGATGCGCAAGGGGCTCGGGGGGAAAGGGAAGGGCGGATTCTACCCCCGAATCTGGCCCCCTTCGGTGGACCCTCTTTCCGGATCCTCCGTAACCCGGCCCTCCCCATTCCGTCTGCTCGACGAGGACGGCGGACATCCTCGCTCCATGGCCCTGGGTGTGGGGTCTCCAGGCCTCGCCCTGGATCCCCCACCATCCTGGCCGAGGAGTCGAGGCGCGAAACGAAGGCCGCGGAAGATCCTTCCCCGGCCTCATTCCGAAATTCGAATGCGGAACGACCATCCCGGAAGGCGGGGACGGAGAGGGTTCGCCCGCATCCGGCCGCGAAGCTTCAGGAAAGTCCCGGTCGCGGGGAACGAAGGTCCACCGAAGGGGGCCAGATTCCTAGAATGGAGCGCCGAGGTACACCCCCCATGACCACGATCACCAGCATCCATGGCCGCGAGATCCTCGATTCGCGCGGCAACCCCACGGTGGAAGTCGACGTCGCCTTGGCCGACGGCGCTTCCGGGCGCGCGGGGATCCCCAGCGGTGCCTCCACGGGCATCCACGAAGCCCTCGAACTCCGCGACGGGGACGAATCCCGCTATGGCGGCAAGGGGGTCCTGAAGGCCGTCCACAACGTGAACGAGGTCCTCGGCCCCAAGATCGTCGGAATGGACGCGGACGAACAGGAAGAGATCGACCGCGCGCTGATCGAACTGGACGGTTCCGAGGACAAGTCCGGTTTCGGCGCCAACGCGATCCTGGGCATCTCCCTGGCCGTGGCCCGCGCCGCCGCCCAGGACGCCGGCCTGCCCCTCTTCCGCTATCTCGGCGGCGCCGGCGCCAATCGCCTGCCGGTACCGATGATGAACGTGCTCAACGGCGGCGCCCACGCCGACAACAACGTGGACTTCCAGGAGTTCATGATCCAACCCTGGGGAGCACCGAACTTCTCGGAGGGTTTGCGTTGGTGTTCCGAGACCTACCACGCCCTCAAGAAGCTGCTCAAGGAGAAGGGTTACTCGGCCTCCATCGGCGACGAGGGGGGGTTCGCCCCCGACCTGAAGAGCAACGAGGAAGCGGTCGAGCTGCTGCTCGCGGCGATCGGAGCGGCGGGTCTGGAACCCGGCCCCAAGGGCATGGCCCTCGCCATCGACGTCGCGGCCAGCAACATCTACGAGGACGGCGCCTACGCCTTCGAAGGGAAGCGGATGAGCGCCGCCGAACTCACCGAGTTCTACCGCGGGTGGATCGACAAGTACCCGATCGTCTCCATCGAGGACGGCATGGACGAGGACGACTGGGAGGGTTGGGCTCTCCACACCGATGCCCTCGGCGACGACATCCAGATCGTCGGCGACGACATCTTCGTGACCAACCCCAAGCGACTGCTGCGCGGCATCCAGGGCGGACACGCCAACTCCATCCTGATCAAGCTCAACCAGATCGGCACCCTGACCGAAACCCTGCGCACCATGGACATGGCGCGCGAAGCGGGTTGGAGTTGCGTGATCAGCCACCGCTCCGGCGAAACCACCGACACCTTCATCGCCGACCTCGCGGTCGCGACGGGTTGCGGCCAGCTCAAGACCGGGGCCCCGACGCGCAGCGAGCGCGTGGCCAAGTACAACCAGCTCCTTCGCATCGAGGAGTGGTTGGGCGAGAACGCCCGCTACGGCGAGGCCCTGCCGCTGTGAGCTCCCCGCGTCGTGCCACCGGAGAGCGCCTCCTCGAAGCGCTCTTGTGGCTCGGCTCGATCCTCTGCGCGGTCCTGGTCCTGGTTCCCGCGGCCTCCGAGTACCTCGAGGCACGCCGGGTGGAGGCCGCGGATCGACGCGCCGAAGAGGCCCTGGAACCCCGCATCGCCGAACAGGAGCGAACCCTGAACTGGATCGTCCACGACCCGCTCACCGACCGCAGACTTTCGGAAACGCCGAGTGGCGCGGCGCGTAAGGAGGGGACTCTCGACCCCGAGTCCGCCCCTTCCCGCTCCGCCGCCGACCGCACTCCATCCGTCCACCATGAATGATTCCATCCCCGAGAACGAACTCGAGGCCGTCCGCTCCTTCGCCGCAGCCATGGTCCGGATCAAGGAGCAGGTCGGGCGCGCGATCGTCGGCCAGGAAGCCGTTCTGGAGGAGTTGATGCTCGCGGTCGCGGCTCGGGGCCACGCCTTGCTGGTCGGGGTGCCCGGCCTGGCCAAGACGCTGATGGTCTCCAGTTTCGCCCAGGCCCTGGACCTCGACTTCCGCCGGATCCAGTTCACCCCCGACCTGATGCCGGCCGACATCACCGGCGGCGAGGTCCTCACCACCGATCCGGAGAGCGGGCAACGGGGTTTCCGCTTCGCACGCGGCCCGATCTTCGCCAACATCGTGCTCGCCGACGAGATCAACCGCACTCCCCCCAAGACGCAGGCCGCCCTGCTCGAGGCCATGCAGGAACGGCAGGTGAGCAGCGCCGGGGAACGCCATCCCCTGCCCGATCCCTTCTTCGTACTCGCCACGCAGAACCCGATCGAACAGGAGGGCACCTATCCCTTGCCCGAAGCGGCACTGGATCGCTTCCTCTTCCTGATCCGGGTCGATTACCCGGACGCCTCCGAGGAAACCGAGATCCTCCGTCGCACCACCGGCGCGGGGCTGCCGGAATTGGAGCCGGTCCTCGACGGCGACGGGTTGCGGCGCCTCCAGGCCCTGGTTCGTCAGGTCCCGGCCGCCGATTCGGTGCTCGACTACGCGGTGGCGCTGGCCCGCGCCTCCCGCCCGGGAGAGGGTTCGGCTCCCGACTTCGTGCGCCAGTGGGTCACTTGGGGGGCCGGTCCACGGGCCTCTCAGAACATGGTTCTCGCCGGCAAGGCGCGCGCGCTCCTGAAGGGTCGTTTCCACGTCGCGGCAGAGGACGTCCGCGCCGTCGCGCCGTCGGTGCTCCGGCACCGCATCCTCACCAACTTCGCCGCGGAGGCGGAGGGCATCCGTCCCGACGACATCGTCGCCCGCCTCCTCGAGACCGTCGCGGCCCACCCGAGCGCCCTGGACGGCGAGCGTGCAGCGGGCATCGGATCCTGAGCTGCTCGCGCGGCTGGCGCGGCTGGAGTTGCGCGCCCGAACCGCGGTCGAGGGACTCACCGGCGGGCGCCACCCCTCGCCCTTGCGCGGTTCCGGCACCACCTTCGCCGAACACCGCGAATACGTCCCCGGGGACGAGCTGCGACACCTGGACTGGCGCCTGATGGCGCGGACGGACCGCCCCTTCATTCGCCGCTACGAAGAGGAAACCGCCCTCACCGGCTACTTGGTGGTGGACGCCTCCGCGTCGATGGCCTTCACCACCCTGGAATGGAGCAAGTTCGACTACGGCGTGTGGATCGCCGCGGCCCTGTCTCGCCTGCTCCTGATGCAGAACGATCGCGCGGGCCTGGCGCTGGGCGCGGGCGGTGAAGTCCGCCAGTGGCTCCCCCCCCACAGCGGCGAGGGCCACTGGCGGGCCCTGCTCCACGAACTGGAGCAGGCCCGCCCCGCGGGCGACGGCGACCCCGCCGAGGGCCTGCTCGCGATCGGACCCCGCCTGGAACGCCGTGGGCTGGTGGTCTGGATCTCGGACTGCCTCGGAGATCCCGAGGCTGCCCAGCGCGCCGCCGCCCGCTTGCGCCTCGCCGGACACGACCTGCTGGTGTTGCAGGTCCTGGATCCCGCCGAAGTCGAATTCCCTTTCGGGCGCAACACCCGTTTCGATCCCCTGGAGGGAGGCGAGTTCCTGCGTCTGGATCCACGCAGCGTGCGCGACGCCTACCTCGAGGAACTCGCCGAACACGGCCGCCGCCTGCGCCGTGGACTGCGCGCGCTGGGGGCCGACTTCCGGCGGATGCGCAGTGACGAGCCCCTGGAAGCGGGCTTGGTCGAGTTCCTGGCTCGGCGAGCGGCGCGCCTCCGCAGGAGGGGACGATGAACTTCCTCCGCCCCGAGTTCCTCTGGGCCCTGCCGCTGGTCGCGGCTCCGATCCTGATCCACCTGTTCCACCGCCAGCGCTTCCAGCGCGTGGAGTTCGCGGCGATGGAATTCCTGCGCCGCGCCCAGCGCCGGGTCCGCCGACGCCTCTTCCTCGAGGATCTGCTCCTCCTCCTGCTCCGCACCCTCGCGGTCCTCTTCCTGATCCTCGGCCTCGCCCACCCCGGCGGACCCGCCGGCGGCCTGCTCGGCGGTCGCGCCGCCCGCGGCGAAGTCCTGGTGCTGGACGCCTCGCTTTCGATGCGCCATCGCACCCACGGCCGGAGCGCCTTCGAGCGCGCCCAGGCCCAGGGGGGAACCCGCCTGCGGGAACTGGACCCGGCCCGGGGTGACCGCGCGGCGCTGGTCCGGGCCGGAGCCCGGGCTCAGCGGGTGGCCTTCGGCGACCCCGATGAAGTCGCCGCCGCGCTGGAGGACACCGAAGCCGGTTACGCCCGCCCCGCCCTCGCCGAGGCCCTGGGCATCGCCGCGCAAAGCGCCGCCTCCCTCTCCTCCGAAGGCTGCGAGACCGTGCGCGTGGACGTCTACAGCGACCTCCAGGCCTCCGACTGGGATCTGGAGGGCGCCCTCGGCGAGGCCCTGCGCAAACTCGCCGCCGAGGGTTTCGTGCTTCGGGTCCACGACAGCGGGGGGAGTGACCGCGGCAACACCGCGATCACGGGGCTGGCCCTGGATCCTGCCCGCCCCGCCCCGGGCGAACCGGTCCAGGCCACGGTCCGTATCCGCTCCTATGGCGGTCCCACCCGCAGCCTGCGCGCCGCCCTCTCCCTGGACGGCGCCCCTCTCGCCACCGAGGAGCTGGAACTGGAAGGTGGCCGGGAAACCACCTGGAGCGTGCCGCTCTCCTCCGCCGAAGCCGGAGAGCGTTCCCTGGTGGCGACCATCGACGGCGACGGTCTCGCCGCCGATGAC
>CAYVRL010000169.1:0-5563 GCA_964454065.1 uncultured Planctomycetales bacterium
ACTGGGCCTCCAGCAGTGGGGAATCCTGGATTCCATCTGTAGCCGGGATCTCGTGGGGGGGGCCTTGCCCATCCTTTCGATCTCCTCCACCGAGCAATGGATTCCCATCGATCAGGTGGTCTTCGACGACATCCTGTTGCCCGGGGAGACCGCCCTGGACTTGGATTTCGCGACCCGCGAAATCGATTTCGATCTGCGCTTCGGGATCGCGGAGGTCGGTAACAATCAGCTCCTCGGGAACCTGTCCACCCGCGTCGGCGCTCATCCGGGAACCTACACCCTGAGGGGGCCCGCCTTCGACCTGCGGCTCGAAGTCACGACCCAGGAATACCCCTTTGCCCGGAGTTTGTGGTTGGATCGTAGTGAGGACGTGGACGAGGCCCTGCTCGCCGCCTCCGGAGAAGCGCAAACCCTCCAGGTGGACTTCGGGCGCTCCGCCGCTGGTCTCGATTACACCGTGGTGGGGGGAATGAGCGGAACCAGCCCGGGAGTGACCCTCTCCACGGGTGTCTTCCTGCCCCTGAATCCCGATGCCTATACCGACTACCTGCTTCAGAGCCTGAACACGCCCCTGCATCAGGATTTCAGTGGTCAGCTCGACTCCATGGGTCGAGCGACCGCGGTCCTGAATGCTACGGCGGCTCCGATCGATCCCCGCGCCATCGGTCGCACGCTCTCCTATGTCGCGGTCCTCTCCGATTCCTCCGGCGCCATCCGCGCCTCCGCGCCGGTCCAGGTGGTCTTCCGCTGAGTCGCCGCCCCTCTCGGCCTTGATGGAGGAAGGAGGAGGGCGAGGGAAGTGGACTTCCCTCGCCCTCGCGTGCAAGAACCGGAAGCCTAGTTGATGCTCAGGGTCAAGGGGTTGGAGTCGAACCAGCCGCTGGCGTCCTGCGCCGCGACTTCGAGGTAGATGGTCATGCCCGAGGCTCCGGGAGGAAGCGGGGTACTCGTGAAGGCGCCTCCTCCGGCGGCGCTGGTCGTCCCGCTGGCGACGATCTGGTAAGGGGCGCCGAGGTCGAAGACATGGCCGCCGAATGTCGTGCCACTGGTGTTGGTGGACCAGGCCGCCCACCACGGCGAACTCGCCGGCCCGTTGGTGAAGGTGTAGCTCACCGTGGAACCGACGTTTCCGACCGTGTCCCCCGTCAGCACGATGGTGTTGGTGTTGCCTGGGACCGGATCGATGGTCAGGATCTCGAAGTCATCCAATCCCCAACCGCCGAGTTCCAGGCCGCCGTCCGAATCCAAGGAGAAGCGGACCTTGACCGAGGGGTTGTTGTCCGCCCACTGGGAGATGTCGATCTCCTGGACCGACCAGCCGGTCTCCGTGGTCTGCTGATTGCTGGGGTTCTGCCACACCACGTTGCCATTGACGAGCACCTTGGCGTGATCGTAGATGCCTTGTTCCACCGACAACCACTGGGCGAAGCGGAGCTTGGTGCCGACGTGCCCGGTGAGGTCCATGCTCGGCGATTCCAAGTAGTTGTTGACGTTGGCGGAGTAGGAACCGTTGCTGCTCCCGTTACCGAGGTCGTTGCACCAAGCCTTGGAGCCGGAGTAGGCCGCGGTGGGGTCCTGCCAGTTCACGCCGAAGGAGGAACCCGACTTGCCCTGCGGCGTGCCGCGCTGCCAGTCGTCTTCCCGGGCGATCACGGTGTGCGTCCAACCTTGGTCGGAAGTTCCTTCGAAGTCGTAGAAGACCAGGGTGTTGATCACCCCGACGACGAAGTGGTATTCCCCCTGGCGAGGATCGGAAGCCGTGTTGCCGAGGTTGTCTCCAGCCACGATGTGGTAACTGACCTGGGCCGGAGAGACCTGTCCGGGGATGTCCCCGCTCCATGAGCTGCCGCTGGTGTTGACCATGGCGACGGTCATCGGGGTTCCACCGTTCACGGTGTAGACCACGTCGGCGCTGGTGATGGTGGCGCCGGCGAGAGAGGTGATGTCGGCGGTCACGCTGTAGGGACCGATCTCGTCGGTCGTGTCGCCCAAGGGGGTGTGAGCGATCTGAATGAGCTGCAAGGCGATTCCCGGGAAACCCTGATCGCGGAAACCGGCGTCGATGTCGGGGTAGTTGGGAGTCCCGTTGAAGATGTTCCCGTCATTGTCGTCGAGGGTCAGCCAGTGTTCCTCGATGATGCTGTCGATGTTGCCATCGTTGTAGGAGTTCATCCAGCTCACCAGCAAGGTGTCGGCGACCAGATCCCCAGCACTGTTCCCGAGGGATGTGTTGAGATGATCCCGTACCTTCCACAAGGCACCCATGAGTACTTCGCCATCGGCGTGGACCTCGCCGTAGCAGCCCCCATTGCCGTCGCCGCAGTATGGACGGGTGTTGGTACCGGTGCGGATGAAGCCGCCGCCGGAGAAGAAGTACTCTCCGACGATCGGGTTGTCGTAGATGTACATCGCCCAGGCATCGGCATTGCCTTCCCCGAATCCGTCGTAGCCGTTGCCGCTTCCGTAGCGGTCGTTGGCCCAGTGGCCGGTCTCGTGGGCCACCACCGTCGAGTAAGCGGTATTGCTGCACCCGCCTCCGGCGGCGTAGAAGTTGGTGGAGCTGCCGTTGTAGTAGGCGTTGCAAGTGGAGCTGATGTTGACGTTGGCGAGGAGCTGGAAGTCCATCGTCGTGTCGTTCGGGTCGATCCGCTTGATGTAGTCGTGGAAATCCACGCTGGCACGGTAGGCATTGGCTTCCGCCGTTTCGTTGGCGGTCTTGTTGGGGTTCATCGCCGCGTTGGCCGGGACCCCGGGAGTGAAGCTCTGGGTCAAGGTGTATTCCGCCCCCGCGGTATCCAGCACCTTCGCCCAGGTGCCCCGGAACTTGAAAGTCACGTTGACCGGGTTGCCGCCAGCGTTGGGAATCGTGAAGTCTCCGTTCGCGTCGGTAGTGGTGTTGCCTGCCGGACTGGTGACGTTCATGTAGCGCATCGGATGCAGGGCTTCCGGATTGCTGGAGATGTCGGGCAGGGTGCCGGGGCTGGCCCAGGCGTCCACGTGTCCGGAAACGGACTGTTGGTGGACGAGCTGATCGTTTCCGAGGATCTCCGCCGCGCCGCTGTCCGCGGCCACGTAGATGCGGCGACCGGCGGGAAGCCCTTCGGCGCTCGGATCACGCAGTTCGATGGCCCAGGCGAGCCGGGCCTGGCGGACCTGTCCCTGGCGCTGCGCGTAGATCACCAACTTCGGGTGGCCGATGGCGGTGGCGCGGCGCATCTCGATCTCGGCGAAGTTCCGCTCCGCGGCAGTGACCGCGCTGTAGGGATCGAAGCGGGGACGGGTGCTGAGGGATTCCACGTCCGGAAGGCCCGTGCTGTCCAGGGAGAGGAGACCTCCCGCGGCGTCGAAGATCAGGTTGGCGCCTCCGTGGACCACCGGAACGCCCTTCACTTCCTGGCGGAAGTGGACCGCGACCTTGTCGTTACTGCCGATTCGGGAGAGATCCAAGTGCTTCACCGAATCCTCCACCAGGGTCGAGTCGGCGATTCGGAACATCCCGTAGGCGTCGTTCAGGGCTTGGCGTCCGAGCTCGAACCAGTCGGCATCGCCGCGGGGTTGGAAGGCGGGAGCGCTGCGACCTCCGTAGAGGTGCTGGACGGTTCCCGTGCTCCGATCCACGTGGATCAGCCAGCGGCTCTGGGTTTGAGCCTGCCATTCCTGGAAGGCGGTGGAAACTGCATCATTGCCGGAGACGGAGTCTTGGGCGCTCGCCAGCGGGGCGAGAGCGCATCCCAAGAGCAAGGGAGTGAGGATGGTGAGGCGACTCATGATTGGTAGGAGGGGAACGGCTGGACACAGCCGGAGCGTGGGGGCCAGACATCTAGGCTAACTCAACAGGTGGGGTTACGGGGCTTTCCGTCCGGAAAACCTCGAAATCCCGGGCTCTTCGAGGTTCCTGGAATTTCGAGCGAAGTCCTGGCAGCGGGGTAGAATAAACCCGGACCCTCTGGGAGCGGCGCCCCGTCCTCTACACGGAGGTCCACCCCTCGACCCCTTCCGTCCCAGACCCATGCTCCAGCGCGTCTTGCGTTACCCGTCCCTCCTGCTTCCCGGCCTCGCCCTGGTGGCCCTGGGTTCTTGCACCCATGGGGGTGCCAGTTTCTTCGGCATCATCGGGGGTGGGGCGAGCGGTGGTACCCAATTCACCCGTTCCGATCTCGCCGGCGATTGGACCGGCGTCATGACTCCGGACGATCCCGCGCTGGAGTCCTACCCCTTCTACATCCGGGCGGATTCCGCGGGAACCCCCTTCGCGGGCGCGGATGGCCTGGGAACCGATTGGGATCTCGCCACCGCGCAGACTTCCGCGGCCGTGGACGAACTCGGGAACATCGGGATCGAGATCGATGGCACCGGCAGCGTGAATCGGATTCAATACAGCGGCAGTTTCGCCCCCGGCGCCCTCTCCCATTCCGGAACCTACACGATCTACAAGCATTCCGCGATCGTCCAGAGCGGCAGCTATCAGGTCACTCGGAGCAGCGGCCCCGGACACTTCACGATCGCCCAGCACCTCGCGGGTTCCTGGTCGGGGATCGCTTGGCGTCACGTGATGACTCGGAAGCGAGATCTGCTCCTGGATCTGGCCCCCGACGGCTCGGTCACCGGTGGCGAACTGGTGGGCGAACACATCTTTACCGTCAACGGCCAGAACGCCGGGATCTTCAACTTCTCGACCGGGATCGATTCCGTCGGGCGTCTCGACAACGTCCACATGGTCTCCGACGATGGTTCCACTCAGGATTTCCACTTCCTCATCGTCACGGACGACGGGACGCTGATGGGCGGCCCCGGCGTCGATTCGGTTCTCGGCGACGGCATCGTGCGCATCACGAAGAGTCCTCCCGCCGAGTAGTCCGCCCCCTTCCACCTCCTCCTCCCCGCACATGGAAAAGCACTTCCCGAGTGCCCTGGGCTGGCTCTACGCCTTGACCCTGGGTTTGATCCTTCCCGCCTGCCTCGGTAGCGGAGGCGGATCCGCCGCTGCCGCTGCGGCTCCCACCCCCCTTTTCGTCGAGCGGGATCTCGCCGGCGACTGGGTAGGAACGATCCTTCCGATCGGCACCCTCAGCGATCCGGTCAGCATGTACCTGCGCTGCGATGCCATGGGTTCGCTCTACGCGGGGGCGGACTCTGAGGGTCGCGACTGGGATCCCGGCAATTCCTACACCTATGCGGTGGTGAAGCCCAGGGGAGGCGTCTTCCTGACCGTCAACTACGGTCGTGAGATCATGTACTTCGATGGGGCCTTCGATCCTGCCGGAACCTCCCTCGCCGGCGACTGGACCCTGCTCTACGACGGTTCGATCCAGAACGAAGGCAGCTTCAGCTTCACCCGGGCGATTCCCGCCTCCTTCTCCCCGGCGGCGGACCTCCAGGGCACGTGGAATGGATTTTTCCTCGATGATCTGGGAAACGCCAAGGCCGTGGTCCTGAACCTGGCCTCGGACGGGAGTCTGAGTGGGGGAAGTCTCGGCCCCTCCAGCCTGGACATGGCATCGAGCAGTCCCTCCCTGGTCTTCGAATCCGATTCCCTGGGTCGGGTCGCCGCCGCGGACTTGGT
>CAYVRL010000170.1:0-5555 GCA_964454065.1 uncultured Planctomycetales bacterium
GGCAGACTCGGGTAGGGCCGACAACGGAAACCGTTGGGAAGGTGTTCCACCCGCGGGTCCAGGTCCAGGTTCTCGAAGGAGAGCGCGTCCGCTTCGCGAAAGCCGAGCAAGGGACGCAGGCGCAGCTCCAGGCCATCGCGTTCCCCGCCGAGGGTATAGCGGCAGAGCACGATCGACCGCCCGCGCAGCAGGAGGATCTCGCGCCGAAAGTCCGCGAGGCCGATCCGGTAGTGGAAGATCGGCCAAGGGGCGAGGCGAAAGGATTCCAGATGGCGGTGTCCGCGCGGCGCCCAGGTGCCGGGGTAGCGGGCCATCGAGAGGGGGAACTCCCGCCCCTCGGCATGGAGGCTCTCCTCGAAGCGGGAAAGGAAGAGGTGGCGGCGACGGTGACCGGGGGGAACGGTGACCAGGAGGCCGTGGTAGCGCCGGGTCGGGCACATCAGGATGGTGGAGCTGGCGTAGCCCCCGCAGCCGTCGGTTTCCAACCACTCCCGGGTCAGCGCGTGCTCCAGCCGTAGACAGGCCTCGCGGTCGATCTCCAGCAACGGGGAGTCGGGCGCGGCGGATGCCGAACGCGGGGAAAGAGTGGGGGGCATCGTGCTGCTCGTCCAGGAAGAATTCTAGGCTCCGTCCATCCCCGGGGAAAGCGCCGCCCCTCGTCAGGAAGGGACGCTCGGGAATCCGGCGGCGAGGGCCAGCCGCTGCACCCCGGCCGCGTCCTCCCAGCCCAGCTCGGCGGCCAGTCCCGCGAAGCCCTGATCCGGGCGAGGCAGGTCCTCGTCGCGGAGATAACGCCCCAGGGTGAGGAGTTCGGAGGGGGACGGAGCCTCTGGAGCGAGGGCGGCATCGAGGAGGAGACGGCAGCCCTCCTCTCCCAGGCTGCGAAGACGGGCGGGTGGCAGGCTGCGCAGCCAGGCCAGCAAATTCGGATCCTCGACGTTTCGCGTCGCGACGGCGGCGGCCAGGCAGGGGGGATCCAGCCGCCGCGGGGAGGTTTCGGAGGGGAGTTCCGGGAACACGCGGCGGAGGAAGATCCGTTCCTCGGGCCAGACGTGATGGGCCTCCACCACGTGTCCGGCGTGGCTGTAGGGAGTGCCCACCCAACTCGCTCCATTGGCGAGTGCGGCGACCCGCAGGAGTTCCTGTTCCGCGACCGGGAGGACGTAGTCCTGGTGCGGCGCGGTGACCAGGAGCGGGCCACGCCATTCCTCCAGCACCCGGACCATCCGCACGCGCACCGGTTTGCGCAGGAGCAGAGTGGAAGCGCGGGCCAACCAGTGGTGGTGGTAGTGGTGGAACCAGTTGCGGGCCACGGTCTCGGCGCGGACCGGGGCGACCATGATCACTCCCGCGGGACGGGCACCAGCCTCCAGCAACGAGGCCAGGGCCAGCGTGCCCAGCGACATGCCGCGCAGGAGGATCCGCGCTCCACCGCCCGCGCGGCGGAGGGCCTCCGCCCACATCACCCGCGTGTCCCCGACCATCTTGGTCGGCATGCGGGAGCCCTCGGAGGCGCCGATGCCGCGGAAGTCGATCATCAGCGAGGCGCAGCCGAGTTCGCGTAGCTCGTGGAGCAAGGGATAACCGAGCAGGTGTTCGGTGCCGTAGGTGACCGAGCCGGAGGACTCCAACAGATGCAGCACCAGTGGCGCGCCGCTTCCGGCGGGGACGTACACCCCACGGAGTACCCCACCCCGCACCGGGAGTTCCACGCACTCGCTTCCGAGGGGGAAGTGCCCCTGGTCGAGGTCCAGAGAGGGGTAGCCGGCCTCCAGCAGGGCCGGCGGCGCGGTCGAGCCGGTCGAAGCGAGCAGGAAGCGCAGCGGAGGGATGCGCCCCACGAAGATCAGCTCGTGGCGCGCGCGGGTGCGGTCTCCTGGCCGCAGGCCCGGGCGAGGCGATCCTCCCGTTCGCGGACGAAGCGTTCGATGCCGCGGCGCAGGTGGGTGGGATCGAGATGGGCTTCGCCGATGACCTCGTCGTAGCTCCCCCCGCTGCGCCAGCGGTCGTCCCAGTCGGCGGGCATCGCGTACTCGAGCGCGACCCGGTGCGCGGTCCAGGGCCCCATCAGCTTGCGGGCCCCGTTGGTGATGAAGCTGCTGTCCAACCAGTCGGCGGCGCTGACGATCGCCTGCCGGTACGAAGCGGGCTGCAAGCGGAAGAGTTCGGGGCTGATCGCGGCCACCAGTTTCACGTTGGGGCCGTCGCCGTCGAAGTAGCCTTCCCGCAGGAGTTGGATCACCGAGGCGGTGGAGGAGGTGCCCTGGACGAAGAGACAACCCTGGTGGGGGCGGTTCGGATCGTAGTCGCGGATCAGGTAGGCGCCCTTGGCCGCCTCCATGTGGCTGGCCATGCCCAGGGCTTCCCGGTCGGGGATCTCCACCGCGGGGCGGGTCAAGTGCAGGGCGACGATCGGAGCCTCGGTCGCGAAGGCGGCCAGGACCGCGGGGCCGACCTCGTTCGGCTCCCAGGGATGGATGTCGATGACCTGTCCGTCGGGGAAGAACTGGGTGACACCGGGGGAGTAGATCCCGAAGTGGGTGCGGGAGTCCTCCGCGGTCTCGGGACCGGAGTGTCCGGCGATCCACAACACCTTGCCGAACTTCAACTGGCAGTCCTGGGCGGACTGACTGAAGAGACGCATCGGACCGTACTTCAGATAGCTGAAGGAGCCATAGGTGCTGCACGCTCCCCAGAAGCCCGCGAATTCCTCCTCGGGACGATCGGAGAGGTTGGTGGAGGCCAGACCGCACATCAGACCGGCGTTACCGAACTCGGTGATGCAGGTCGGAAGCAGTGCGCCCTCGGGATTCCGCTCGCGGTCGTACCAATCCCAGCCGGGGCTGTCCCCCCAGTCGTGGGCGAATCCGGAGATGTTGGTGGAGTCGGCGAGGTCGGCGCTCGCGGCCAGGAACAGGGGACGGCCGTAACGCTTGCGCCCGACCGCGTTCAGCCACGCCCCCAGTCGGGCCAGTCCCTTGCGATTGGGCTGTTTCTCACCGGGGGCGAAGAAGTAGTCGGCGGGAAGCTGGGCCGGATCGGTGATCTCGGGATCCTTGGCGGGATCCTGACCGCTCCGAACCCGGACGCCAGGGAGGGAATCCGGGACGCTGTCGCCGAGTTCGACCAGCCGGTCGGCCAGCCAAGCGCAGTAGGTCTCGTCGTCCAGCAGACTCAGGACGCGCTGGATGTTGGTCGCGGTCTGCTCCCGGAAGGCTTCCTCGCTTTCGGGGCGCGGGGCGCCGAAACCCGCGAATTCGACCCCGTAGCGGTCCTGGAAGGGGCGCTTGGTTTCCCAGAAGGTATCGCAGTCGGGCTTGTGGGCGGCGCCGTGGGACTGGTTGCCGGTCACGATGTAGCCGCGGCCCTTGATGGTCTTGAACCAGGTGCAGTGGGGGCGGTCTCCCTCGGTGGAGACGCTGGCGCCCAGGGCCGTGCAGAGCTGGGCGAAATCGGTGCCGTCCTCGGCTCCGTGGACGTCGAAACCGTAGGACTCGAACCAATCCTTGGGACTTCCGTAGACGACCTTGGAGAAGGGCCGCGGGTCGATCCCGAAATCGTTCCAGTCCAGCAGGTAGTGGAAGTTGCCGAGCCCCAGGCCGTAGGAGGTGTGCTTGACCTCGTGGTGGATGCCGGCGGTGTGGCCGCCTTCGCCCTCCATCGCGAAGACCCGCACCTCGTTTCCGGCTCCGGCCGCCTTGAGGGCCAGGGCGATTCCCGCCGCGGGTGCGACGCCATGGCCGCTGGGGCCGGTGTTGGCCTTGAAGAAGAGGGTCTTGCCCTCCATCTCCGCGTGCCCGGAGAGGCCGCCGCGCCGTCGCAGCTTCAACAGATCCTCCCAGACCAGGGTGCGTTCGGGGCCGCCGGCGACCTGATAGCGGGAATCGCCGGTCCTCTGGTACATGCGCCGCAGGGCCTCGTCGTAGACCGCGAGCAGTGCGTAGACCATCGGGACGCAATGGCCGGCGACCAGCACGAAACGGTCCGCCCAGGGCTTCTCGGGGTGGCGGACGTCCCAGCGCATCGCCCCGGAGAGAGTCAGGGCGACCATCATCGGGCCCTTGGAGCGAGAGCCTCCCGGATGGCCGCTCTGTCGGAAGTTCAACATCAGGTCGATCAGTTGATCGACCATGTCCGAAGTCTGCTGCCAGTACCCGAAGTGCGGGGCCAGTTCGGAGAGGTCCGGGAAGCTGCGGCTCATGAGGGATGCTCAGGGTTTGACCGGCGGGATGCCTACACCGTAACGCTCGTAGGCATGGCGCCGCATGGCTTTGGCCGAGTAGATGTTCCGGCCGTCGAAGATCAAGCGGCGCTTGAGGAGCGTGGCCATCCGTTCGAAATCGGGTCGGCGGAAGGCGGTCCATTCGGTGCAGAGGACCAGGGCGTCGGCGCCTTCGAGAGCTTCGTAGGGTCCTTCACAGTACTCGATGCTGTCTCCGAGGATCGCCCGGGCGGTTTCGTGGGCCTCGGGATCGAAGGCCCGCACGCGGGCGCCGCGCTCGGTCAGACCGCGGGCCACGGTGATGGCCGCCGATTCGCGCATGTCGTCGGTGTTGGGCTTGAAGGCCAGTCCCCAGAGGGCGAAGGTGCGCGAGGAGAGATCCTCGCCGAAGACGGCGACGATCTTCTCGACCATGAGCTGCTTCTGCCGTTCGTTCACCCGTTCCACGGCCTCGAGGATCCGGAACTGGTAGTCGTGCTCGCGAGCGGTGGCGACGATCGCCTTCACGTCCTTCGGGAAGCAAGAGCCGCCGTAGCCGATGCCGGGGTAGAGGAAGGGAGCACCGATCCGGGAGTCGGTACCGATTCCCTTGCGGACCATGTCGGCGTCGGCTCCCACCCGGTCGCAGATTTGGGCGATCTCGTTCATGAAGGAGATCCGGGTGGCGAGCATCGCGTTGGCGGCGTACTTGGTGAGTTCGGCCGAGACCGGATCCATGTGGATGATCGGTTTGCCGCTGCGCACGAAGGGGGCGTAGATCTCGTCCATGGCCTCGAAGGCGGCCTCGGAACGGGCGCCGATGACCACCCGATCGGGTTTCATGAAGTCGTCGATCGCCGCTCCTTCCTTCAGGAACTCGGGATTGGAGACCACTTCGATGGGGTGTTCGGACTCGGCTTGCGCGGCGGCACGGACTTTGGCTTCGGTGCCGACCGGAACGGTGGACTTGTCGACGATGATCTTGGGGCCGTCGGCGGCCTTGCCGATGGCCCGCGCGACCGCGAGGACCGCGCTCAAGTCGGCCGAGCCGTCCTCGGTGGGGGGCGTTCCGACCGCGATGAAGATCACCCGGGAGGCGCGCACCGCGGCGGGGAGGTCGGTGGTGAAGATCAGGCGCCCGTCGGCGTGGTTGTGGCGGACCATTTCCGCGAGTCCCGGCTCGTAGATCGGGATCTCCCCCTTTTCGAGGCGTGCGATCTTCTCCGCGTCGATATCCACGCAACGGATTTCGTTGCCCATTTCGGAAAAACAGGTGCCGGCGACGAGTCCTACGTAGCCGGTGCCGACGATTGCGATCTTCATGGTCTGGGAAGGGGTTTGGTGTGGGGGGAAG